>JBMOHO010000009.1:0-26768 GCA_049317805.1 Saprospiraceae bacterium | reverse complement strand
CGGGAAAAGTTGATTGTGCGCGAGGGGTGATGCCGCATCAGGCGTATCGGATCCTGGCAATTGCTTTGTACAACTGAACCAGCATCAAAGGTGCCAAACTCGCTGCAATGGACACTACCCACACATAAAAAGGGTCTGTCCTGTCTAAAAGTATCCTGACTGGCGTTGCAAAAGCGACAATTGGGTCTGCGCCCTCCTAAAACCCTTTTTGCGCCTTCATCCATTCCCAGTAGTGACGGGCTGGCAAAAAGCGGATAATGGCACCGAAGCGGCCTGGCGACCGGAGGTGGAGACGAACGTAAGACAAACCAAGCAACTTTTTATCTTCTATTTGCTGCACATCAGTCCACAGGTACCGCACCGTAGTCCAATAGTCAGATATAAACACGTAGGCATCGTTGGCTTCTACGCGTTTGAGCGGCCAAATATAGCGGTACAACAACCACGCCCAGCCAAGCAGCGCGGCAAGCGAAAGGCCCCGCGACCACCACAGAGAACCGCTGGAGCCGTAGTCGTCAGGATCAATACCCAACCAAAACAGCACCACGAACGCCAGCAAGAACATGCTGACAAACACCGGCAAAAAAACGCGCCATACAATGGTGCTGTTGGACGACAACACCATGCTGCGGCTCTCCCCATTGCGCGGCAAATCAGCCGTATCAGGCCTTACCACATCCGTATTTTTATTCATAGCACAAAAGTCGCAATAAAACACAAATCCGAAACCGCAAATCCTCAATCCACTTCCACCGACACCTTCGCGCCGGATGCACCTGCCTTTTTGGCTTTTTCGTCTTCTATGGTCACGCGGGTACCACTTTTCAGTTTGCGTGCAATGGCTGAATACGGCCCTGTGACCACCTCTTCGCCCTCTTGGAGGCCTTCGAGGATTTCGATGTAGTTGTTGTCCTGAATGCCGGTTTTAACGTTGCGTACACCCACCGTATCGCCAGTGACCACGAACACGATTTCCTGGATGGCATCGTCCGATTCTTTTTCTTTTTTCGGTACGTTTGGTTGCTGATCGGTTTCGGTTTTCTTCTTGTTTTTATCGGCATCTTCGTCTTTGGCGGTCACGGCGATGATGGGCAGGGTGAGTACGCTTTCGGCGGTGTGGGTGTAGATGTCAACGGAGGCCGACATGCCTGGACGGAATGGATACTGATTGTTGTTGTTCATCAAATCGGCGTAAGACTTGGGATCAACACGTATTTTGACCACAAAATTGGTCACCTGGTCTGTATTGAGCGACGTAGTAGTGCTCAAGTTGCTGGCGCTGTTGCCTATTTCGGAGACGATGCCCTTGAATTTTCGGCCGAGGTAGGCGTCCACTTCAATGTCTACTTCATCTTTCATAGAGACTTTGAGGATGTCGTTTTCGCTTACGTCTACCTGCACTTCCATGGAGCCCAACTGGGAAATGCGCATCATTTCGGTGCCCGTCATTTGCAGGGTACCCACCACGCGTTCGCCTTTTTCGACGTTGAGCTGGGTGATGATGCCGCTGACGGGTGCCGTAATGACCGTTTTTTGGAGGCTGGTACGCAACTCTTTGAGGCTGGCCTGTGCGCTGGTGATGCCATAATCGGACACGTTGACGTTTTCTTTGCTCACAGACAGGTTGCTTTCGGCCGAGGCAATGCTGGCCTGGTTGGCAGCAAGGGTACTTTCCAGGGTTTTGAGGTTGCTGAGCGTAGTTTCCAGCTCTGCCTGGGCGATGACCCCTTCCCGGAAGAGTTTTTCGTTGCGTTCGTGGGCGTTGCGCGCCTGCGAGAGTTGCGCCTGAATGCGGGCCTGATCTGCCTTGAGTTGGTTGATGGCTGCTATGCTCCCTTGCACGTTAGACGAGGAGATGCCGCGCTGGGAGCGGGCGCTGTTGACAGAAGCCTGGCCGCGCTCCACGGCGCTTTGGTATTCATCGGGGCGGATTTTGGCTAATATCTGACCGGCGGTGACCGAGTCGCCTTCTTTTACAAACATCTCGACAATTTCGCCAGAGACGTCGGAGCTGATTTTAACCTCCGTTTCCGGGAATATTTTACCGCTGGCGCTCACGGTCTCGCGGATGGTTCGGCGCTCCACTTTTTCAGCGTTTACTTTTTCGCCTTTGGGTTTCTGTCGCGCTTTGACGGCGGCTGCGACGATGAGCAGAGCCAGCACGCCGGCTAAAATGTACCAGAGGGTTCTTCTTCTTTTCGGAGTGCTCATGTTTAGTCTAAAGTTAAGGGTTTGCCAAGGTAGAAATCGAGGATTTTGAGGCGGAACAGGTAATCATAGCGGGCCACGAGCATGTCGTTTTCCGCAGTATCCATGTTGGTTTTGGCTGTGGTGAGGTCGAGGGTATTGGAGGCACCGACGGCATGGCGTTTTTCGGTATTTTCATACACCGTTTTGAACGACTGGTACGATTTCTCTGCGGCGTCTACCTGGCGTTTGCCAGCCCGGGCGTTGGCGATGGCCGTTTGGATGTCGTTTTTAAGCTGCTGGCGCGCCTGGGTGCTTTGCAATTCGGCGTTGAGGACGCTGAGCCGGGCCCGCTCCACGCTCAGTTTGGTTCGTCCATTTTGATAAATGGGCACGTTGAGGTTCAGGCCCACGCCCTGGCCGAAGTTTTGGTCCAATTGCTCCAGGTAAGGCAAACGCTCCAGGTTGAATTCAGGCTGTAAAAAGGCGATCTCAATGGGGTCGGGCTGACCGGTAATCTGAACGAATTGGGGCGTTCCGGGTATTACCGCTCCGGTGTAAACCGCTTGTTGGAACTGAGATGAATAGTTGGTGCTCAGGTTACCAAAGGCGCTCACACTGGGCCAATAGGCCGCCTGAGCCACTTTTATGCCCACTTTGGCGCTTTCCACGCGGTAATCAGCTGCCAGTATTGAAGGCTGTGCTGCCTCAGCAACATTGTACACGGCCGGAAGGGTTTGCGCTTCCGGATTGGCGTCTGAAGGCACGTTGAATGCCGGGTGTTCCACTTCCATTGGGTAGTCCGGTTCGAGTTGCAGCAGTTGTTTAAGGTTGAGGTAAGCGAGATCGAGGTTGTTTACCGCTGTGATGGCAGTTTGTTCATCGCGGGCAATCTGGGCGTCCGCGTTGTATCGGTCGGCCATGGGGACAGAGCCCGCGTCGACCAACTTTTGTGTGACCACCAATTGGCGTCGACTTTGTTCGACGCGTTTCTGGGCAGATTCGAGTTGTTCCTCGTTGAGCAGTACTGTCAAATAGGCCTGTGCAATTTGCAGGTTGAGCGAGAGGATGGTGTTCTCGGCATCGGCCTCGGCCGCTTTGAGATCGTATCCGGCTTGTGCAACCTGGTGGTGAATTTGCCCGCCGTTGAACAGCGAAATGCCCGCATTCAGCCCAAAAGAGTTGTAGTCAATGCCGGTATTGTTGAACTGGTTGGTGGTGGGGTCAACGGTTCGGCCGAACTGACGACCCAGGCTACCGGTGGCATTCACGTTGGGCAAACGGGCTGTTTTGGCCTGTTGCTCGGCGAGGAGGCTGGTGCGTACGTTGGCTTGAGCCTGTTTGATGGTCAGGTTGGCGTCTTGTGCGTGCGTGATGCACTTTTCCAATGACCATACTTCCTGGGCATGCAGGGGAAACGATGTGGCGAAAATGCACACCATGACCCAGAAAATGGAAAGAAGGCACTTCATGTGTATGTCTGTTTGCGGCACAAGAATACGCTCAAGCGCATACACCGCCTTTGGATTTTCTATCAAAGCCCTAAAATAGCAGATGAAAGAATGCAGAATGCGGAATACGCATTCCGCATTCCATTAATTCCGTATAGGCAAGTCTTGTGCATGCATCAGCCGCGCCACCGGATAAAGCCGGTGTGTGGGTTCGTACCAGGGCGAGTGGCGATACACCCAGTCGAGTTGTGCTTGCGCGCTGCCGGCGAGTTCCGGGTTGGCGGCGCGCGCTTGTTCGAGTTGGGTGCGCACTTCCGGGTGTTCGCGCAGGTAATCCGCGGCGAGGTCTTCAAAAACATATCCGGAGAAGTACTCTTTTTGCATCAGGATGGGGTCAAAAAAGTTCCAGGCAAACCAGGAATCGGGCGCGTGGGGTTCCAGGGTTTCCAACAGGTAACGGTTGGCATGCTGGTTGAGCAGCACCACGACATCGCCTTGATAAAAGGTGCGTTTTAAGGTTTTGGTGGTGGTTTGAATGCTGTGGTGGAAATAATGCCCCTCCCAGGCATCCCGGTTTTTGAAAGCGTCAATGGTGTAAAAATGGGCTTCCAGTTCCACGTTTTCGGTCAGGGTGTGCATCTCAACGCCATTGATGTGCAGGCGTTCGATCACGTTTTCCCAAGCCTGGGGGATCACATAGGCGTAGGGTTTTTCCACCACCACTTTAGGGTTGAAGTAGTTGTAGTAAGGAATGATTTTTTCGAAAGGTTCGTTGCGGTCATACCAAAGCCGGGGCATGCCCGACACGGCGCTGGGTTTGTACTTAGCGGCGTATCCTTTGAACGGGATGTCGTCCCACCGGGTCGTGTCCATGGCCCAGTCCAGCACAAATTGCGGCTTGTTACGGGTGGTTTCCCAGGCGGAGGCGCGCGCACTTCCGAGTGCTTCGTGGTGCTGGTGAATGAATTGTACAACGGATTCCATAAACGCGTGGGTGCTCCACATGCGGTCTATAAACGGCTTGAGCATGTGGGTTTCGGGCATGAAACCGATGGTGTTCCACAGGGCGGCGTAGCCCGTGGAGTAACGCCCGTAATCGACAAACCCTGCGATGCCGCCGTCCGGAATTTCGGTGAACCCGTCTACGTACGGGATCATTTCCCAGCCCCGGTTTTTCATGTCGGCATACAGTTCAGGCAGCATGGTTTGTTGCAGGAACTGTCCCAATGGCGCTTCCAGTTTGGCAAACTGGGTGGCGATGAGCGTCATGGTGTACTGGTAGTCAGCGCCGTTGGAGGTGTGGTTGTCTACGAATACATCGGGCAGCCAGGTGGTAAAAATGTGGTTGAACGTGCGGGCATTTCGGGAGTCCGTTTTCACAAAGTCGCGGTTCAGGTCGTAATTGCGGTTGTTGCCTCTAAAGCCGTAGGCCTCCGGGCCATCCTGGTTGGCGCGGCTGAACGATCCGCGGTTGATGCAGCCGTCGACGTTGTACACCGGAATCACCACGATAACCAGGTGCTCCAGTTGGGCCATTTTTTCGGGCCTGGTCAAAAAATCGCGCAGGAGCAGTACCGTAGCGTCTATGCCCTCGGGTTCGCCGGGGTGGATGCCGTTGTTGATGAGCAGGATGCGGCGGCCTGACTGCCGGATTTTGACCGGGTCAAATTCGCCGTCTTTAGACAACACGGCGACGTGCAGCGGGTGACCGCTGTCGGTGCTGCCAATAGCGGTCAGTTGGAACACATCGGGACGAGCTGCCGCCATTTTTTCGTAGCAGGCGATGATTTCCGGATAAGTGAGGGTTTGGTTGGGGTTGGTTTCAAACGGCAGGGTAAAGTTTGACATGGCAATGGGTTTACATTGGGCGAAAAAGATCAGAAGAAGCAGGAAAATGAAAGACAGCAGGAGATGCCGTAATCCCGGGTTGAGCATGACGGTTTGTTTCAAGGCCTAAAAATAAGGCACATTGGGATTGATAACACTATTCCATTTCAGGCATAAAGTGTAAACATTCAAACAAACAACCTTACCCATGAAATACCTACAAAAATGCAACTTGCTGTTGAGCCTTAGCCTGCCCTTGTTTTTTATCCAGTGCGATAAACAAGCCAGCCTCCCCGTTTTCGAACAGGACATCATTGTAATGGATTTGCAAGACGTTCCATTTCGGGACACCACTCCCCAAATAAATGCCGTACCAGTGTTCGATGTGGTCATCCGCGAAGCCATTTGCCTGCAAGGTGGCAAACGCCTCGAAGCCGTTGTGCAGGACATCAACCAGCCGGCAGATTTGTACTCCTACCAATTCCAATGGAAAGTGGATGGCGTACGGCAAATAGAAGGCGCGTTGCTGCCGTGCATCCAGGGCCAACTGGCTGAAGTGTCCGTTACCCGCTATCCGGACATGATTGTAGTGGTGCGGCAAATGGAACTGGGCGACGGCATTGAGGAGGCCGAACTTTTGTACGATGTACACTAAATGCCAACATGCGTACCATGTCTCCTTTGGCCTAAGTCCGAAGGGGACATGGTATATTTTTAACCCGTACACAGCGAAAAAAATAAATTTGGGACTTACCTGATAACATCTTTACCTTTTCAGCATAAATACGCGTTCGTTAACTCGAAATACAATTCTGCATTCCATTTTTTTTTAGTACACCTAAAACTCTTTTTTCACCCATGTTAAACTGCATTAGAATGAAAAATCTGATTTTTCCCGGGCTGTTCATGCTGTTGTTCTCCCTGCTTTCTACAGCCGGGTTCGGACAACAAAAGCCCACGTCTTCAGCCACGCCCCAGAAACTGCTCCCTTGCGAAGAAGCGGTGAAAGCGGCGCGCAAAGCCAACCAGGTACAAGCCAACGCCGAATGCCGAACGGTTTTGCAATGCGTGGAATGCCTCGACAGCAAGAGCAAAGAGAAGACTTGTAAATCGGTGAGCGTACAGCCGGATAAGAAATCCTGTCTGAATGCTTCCGAGATCCCTCAAAGTACCAACATCGGGACTTCACCGAACGGTAAGCAAACCGTGGTGGAGCCTTTTGCCGTGGAAATCATCCAATACTACTGTTACAACGGCGGGGTTTCGCTGGAAGCTTTTGTACCTGTAGACGGTCAGTCAAACATGGATGGCAAAGCGCAAGCCTCCATGTATTCTTTTTTATGGGAAATGGACGGCGTCAAGGGCGGCCATGCAGCCATTTTGAATTGCGCAACAGGTAAAAAAGCCACGGTTCGGGTAACCAAACTGTCGTCAGGCGAATCCGTTACCCGGGTAGCCAACCTCACATCGAATACCAGTGTACAAAAAGTAAACGCCACCTCAAAACTGGTTGCCGCTTACCGCAAGACCAGTTGTTTCGGCATTTGCCCGGCGTATGAAGTGCAAATTTTTGACGACGGTTTGGTCACCTGGAACGGCATCATGAACACCGGCACACCCGGAAAGGCGCGTAAACAAATGGACAAGTCGGTGGCCACCAAAGCAGAAGAAAAAGCCATTGTAGCCAATTTCTTCAGCCTGAACGACCATTATCCCGAGTACCCTATTGCAGACGGTTCGGCTTCCGTTATTTACATAAACAGCAACAACAAGGAAAAACAGGTGACTGCCATCACCGGCGCCCCAAAGGGCTTTACGGATTTGGAAAAGTATTTCATGGAGCTCATTGCCACTAATGGCTGGGAAATCAACACTAAAAGTCCTGCCGGCAAAAAAGAAGTTGGCCAGAAGCTGGATAGCAAAAACTAAACGTTGTATGCATTAGTGCAGCTCAAACAACGGGCTTATTCGGCTATTGAATAGGCCCGTTTGTGTTTTTTTCAGGATTTTATGCGCCGGTAAACGCAAATCTTAAAATGCAATGAAAATCAATATATTGTTGTGTTTTCTTCTCTTCACGGAAGCCCTCTTCGCCCAGGAAAAAGGAGTTATACCCATATCGAATGCGGAATCAGTTGTGCAGCATGCGGAATCGAGCATCCGAGCTGTCGTGGTGGGCATTTCCGATTATCAGGATGAGGACATACCTGACCTGCAATTTGCCGATAAGGACGCCGAGGCGTTTGCCAACTACCTGCGTTCCCCTGCGGGAGGAGCGCTGGATGCAAGCCACTTGAAACTGTTGTTTAACGCACAAGCCACCACTGGTCAGTTTATTGCCGCACTCGACGGGCTGATTAGCGCCTGCAAAGCGGGTGATGTTGCCATCATTTACTTCAGCGGGCATGGCGACGTGGAGCGCGTCACCAAATTCCAGCGGGGGTATTGGCTCACCTACGACTCCCCCGCAGCGGTGTATGCCGCAGGCGCATTTTCACTCGTCTTTTTGCAAGACATCATCACCACCTTGTCGGATGCCGGCGTTCAAGTAATTGTGGTGTGCGACGCCTGCCGGGCGGGCAAACTGGCTGGCAGTGCATTTGGCGGAACGCAGGCCACCACCGCAGCCCTGGCGCAACAGTACGCCAATGAAGTCAAAATCCTGTCGTGCCAACCCGACGAATTCAGCCTCGAAGGAACCCAATGGGGCGGCGGACGCGGTTGCTTCAGCTACCACCTTGTAGACGCCCTGTACGGCATGGCCGACAACAACCACGACGGCGTGGTCAACCTCCTCGAGCTGGGCCGATACCTGGAAGAAAAAGTACCTGCCGAAACGGCTCCCCACCAACAAATACCGAACACCGTGGGCAACAAAGCCACCCGCGTGGCCACCGTAAATACTGAATCGCTGGCGCAATGGCAAAAACAAAAAACAGAGGGTAGCTTGGCTTTCGGCAAAATTGACGCCAAGGGAATGGAACATGTAGCGTTGACCGGGGCAGACACCAGTATCAATGTTTTGTACGCAGCATTCACCAGCGCGCTGGAACAGGGCCGCTTGATGCGCACCGATTCAACTTCAGGCCCTTCGGCAGACGATTGTTACAAACTATTGATCCAGGAGCCTTCCATCGCCCATCTGCACGGGTTAATGACGCGCAATTTTGCCGCTGCACTGATAGATGAAGGACAACAAATCATCAATCAATATCTGAAAGGAGACATGAAAGCGGTTGAAAAATTAGAACTGAGGCAGGTTTCTACCCAACAATTGGCCGATCAATTTTACCGTGCAGCGGCTTTACTGGGCGAAAAACACTACTATTATCCGTCTGTCAAATCCAAAGGGCTGTATTTCGAATCATTTGCTGTTTATAATCGGGGGCTTCCATTCAAAGTGGCCAGGGCGCTTGACATCCAATGCATGCGCCAGGCAGTGGCCCTCGATCCTTCAGCCGCTTATATATGGTACAATCTGGCTTATTTAATGCCCGCCGACAGCACTGAACTTTATGTAGAAAAACTGGAAGAGCTGGCACCCAACTGGCCAGTTTGGCTTCATTGGGCAGGCACACAATTTGCAGAAAGTAACCCGATCAGATCCATAAACTATTTTAAACGGGCCATCGTGCTCCATGACAGCTGGCTGCCACCCCTTCAAGGCATTTCCAGGCCTTTATCCCAACTGGGCCAAACAGATGAAGCCAATACATATCGGGAAATGGTTGTTGATTTGGCATTCCAGCAATTGGAAAAAGACTCAACATCCCTTGCTATTTTTGATTGGGATGCGTTGTTGCGTTCACTGATCAACATGAACAGGTGGGAAGAAGCCTGGTGGGCCACGAAAAAATTCAACGCCATTTATCCAAAAAACCAGTCAGGCTGGGAACTCTTGGGAATTATTTCCACCCAACTTGGCCGTTTCGATGAAGTGGAACAGGCCTATCAAAAATCCCTTTCATTCGACACATTGTCGTACTTTCAATGGGAAAATTTGGGCAATTTTTACATTGTTTCTCAACAATTTAACAAGGCCGAACAGGTCATTTTAAAAAGCATTTTTCTCGATTCTCTTGCGGTCAACGCCTGGAATAACCTTGGTGTTGTCTATCTGCAAACCCAACGCTATGCCCAAGCTGAACAGGCCTTGAAAAAGGCCATAGCAATGGATCCGAGCTTCCCCAACCCGCGCAAACACCTGGCCACCGTCTGCTTGCGTACTGGCCAAACCAAAGCGGCCCAGGATGGCTATGCCGAAGTGCTTAGACTCGACCCGGAATATTATGGCGGCTATTTGGGCATGGCTTATCTGCTGACGGCCGAACATAAGACGACCAAAGCTTTGGACTATGTGGAGCAAGCCATCAAAAAAGACGCATCCTACTGGCAGCTTTACAAAGACCCCGATCTGGCCGACCTGCGCACATTACCGTCGTGGACAGCAATGATGGAAAAATATTTCCCGGAACAAGTAAAACATTAAAATAATGTAAGGCAGTTTATACCTTTGTCTGAAGAGGCCATTGGTTACGCCAAATCATGCTGCCTGTTGCCAACCCCTGATAACATTATATTGATATTGGTATTAATCCCACTTTGCCCCGCCGTCGAGTGTCTTCGAGCCATTAAGCCGACCTATGAATCGACTAACACTTTCATTCCTGTGCAGCATTTTCGTGTTTGCCGCTGCCGCCCGGGAGTCCGTACTGGTACCACCATTGGGAAACGGGGCAACTATCCAATCGGCATTGTCAACGATACCGTACGGATTCCGCGCCCCTCGCGCCTGTCGGTCGTGATCCGTCCCATTTTTATGCAACAGGAAGAAAAGCGTGACGTCATCGGCCTGAACAAGGCGGTCGCACTTGAACTCTATAAACGCGCCGCCGAAACGAACCCGACCATCGCTTTCTGGAATGTGGAAAAAACACAAGGTGATTGACAAAATGGAGTAACTTATTTTTTGATTTTCAATAATTTACCAATGAAAAAAACATTGACAGCAGCTTTATTGTGCAGCCTGTTTTGGACGGGCGCATCGGCTCAGGAACGCAGCTTTGGCACCCTGCCCATGGGCCAGAAGGCCGGCGCTAAACCCACCAGCGCACAAAGCAAAATGGAAAGATCGCCCAAGTATCTTAAAGCCCTGGAGATCTACAATAAATTAGTGGCCGCGCGGGGCGACGCCCGTTTTCCCGTGCCCGCATTCTCCATGAAAAAAGAGGAACGCCAGGTGGCTTACATCGACTATGATGCGCTGGAGATTACCCTGGAAGAAAAAGCCTACGACATC
The DNA here is from genome assembly GCA_049317805.1 of Saprospiraceae bacterium. Taxonomy (GTDB): domain Bacteria; phylum Bacteroidota; class Bacteroidia; order Chitinophagales; family Saprospiraceae; genus M3007. The sequence goes on along the minus strand of JBMOHO010000009.1, from coordinate 16,004 downwards.
TGCATGGGTTTCGACGCCGACTCCACCGTCTCCAAAGCAGCATTGGCTTTTCTGTTGAGCCATGAACTGACCCATTATTATGAAAAACACGCCTGGCGCAGCAGTTTTGCGTGGGACAGCAAAAATCTGGACCTCGACATTTCCAAAAAAATGCGCGTTGACACCCTGATAGATGATGCCGCCAACGAAACCGAGGCCGATTACCTGGGCGGTTTTTTGGCGTATTCAGCCGGATACGGACTGTTTGACCAAGGCGATGTCATCATGGAAAAGCTCTACAGCGACTACCCTTTAGACCCATCGCCTCCAGGGTATCCTTCGCTTGCCGACCGCAAGGCGCTCAGCAAAAAATCAGCCGAAAAAATGACGCGCCTGATCGAAGTGTTCGACATGGCCAACATGCTCACCGCCATCGGCAATTACAGCGAGGCCTACGAGTACTACCGCCACGTGCTGAACGAGTACCAAAGCCGCGAAATATACAACAACCTCGGCGTCACGGCCTGCCTCGACGCCATGCAATACTTCAATTCGGGTGAACTCAAGTACCGCTATCCACTCGAATTGGACCTCAGTGCCAGCGGAAGAAAAGGCAACGACGGCATGGGCAATAACCGCGACAAACTCCTCCGGCAAGCCATCATGCACTTTGACGCGGCCATCAGTCTGGATAATGCTTACGGCCCGGCCTATTTGAACAAGGCCTGTGCGTATGCTTTGTTGGGCGACAAAACGCGCGCCGCGTTTTATGCAGCCGTAGAAGCCCAAACAGCCGACATCAAGAAAAACTATCCCAATTCTTTTGCCGATGTAGACGTGCTGCTCGGCATTCTCGCCGCACAAGACAATAAAACGGAAGAAGCGGCTACGCGTTTTCAAAGCGCCAAGGCCGCAGGGAGAAGCCTTGGAGACATCAACCTGAAAATCCTTGAAAACAAACCGCTTGATGCGGATCCCGAGGGCATGGCAACCGCAGTCAAAGTGGAAAAGATAGACGAAATGTCGATTTCAAAAGTGATCGAAAGTGCCACTTACGACCCAAAAAGGGTCGTAACAATCCAAAAAAACCTGTTGTTCAAACAAAACCCCAAACAAGGCGCACAATCAAAACTTTGGTTCAGCGAAAACAACCGCACCGGTAAAATCACCTATTTCCAAACCACCAATGCAGGTTATGCCAACAAGACTGCGCGGGGTATAGGCGTAGGCAACTCCCGTGCCGACATAACCAAATCCTACGGCGAGTCCGAAAAAACCTATTCTACCCCATTAGGTGAAATCATGGTTTATCCCAAAATGCTGTTCATCATTGGCGCAGGCGGCAAACTGGAACGCTGGGTCAATTACCTCGTCGAAGAATAAAGATCATTTACCATAAAACTCCATAACATGTTGAACAAAAATGCATTACTCCTGACGGCCCTGTTGCTGGCCTCCGGACTGTATGCCCAGAAGCCCACGCCTGTCGTGGTTGTATCCGCTTTAGGCAAAGTGGAGTACCGTACGGCCGACGGCACCCTTAAACTGAAACCCAAAGCCGGCTCGTTGTTGCAAGACAACGGTACCCTCGGTGTGAAAGAGGCCGGACGGGCGCTCTTGTACACCGGCGGACAGTTTCAGGAAATTGTCGGCGCCGCAGACAAAAAAGTGGCCGCCGTTTTTCCGCAAAAAAGCGACATGATAAGCCAAAATTTTGACGCCACCTTTGGCCGGTACATGGAATCCGCATTGGGCCTCGCAGCCGTCAATTTTAACAAAGGCACATTTTGGGCCGCCATGACCGAACCTAAAAAGAATGGCGACGGCTGGGCTACGGTGCTGGAAGCTACCGGCGACCCCGCCCAGGCAGAGTCCGACACCAAGAAAAAAACCAGATCGGGTTGGGGTACCATCACCTCCGCCACCGGCGACCCTGCCCAGGCGGAGTCTGACACCAAGAAAAAAACCAGATCCGGATGGGGCAACAGCAGTTCCGCTACCGGCGACCCCGCCCAGGCGGAGTCCGACACCAAGAAAAAAACCAGGTCGGGTTGGGGAAGCGGCGGCAGCAGCATAAAAGGACTCTTGCCTTTTGGATACCTGCAAGCCACCAGTACCCGCTTCTCCTGGTACAAACCGGAAGGAGTGGGCAGTTGCCGACTGGATCTTTTTGACGCGAACAACAAAGTGATCTACAGCGTGCAAACCGACAAAAATACCACGCTGATTGATCTGAGCAAACTGGATCTACAAGAGGGCGATCTGTATACCTGGCGGGTCGCGTCTACAACGGATGGCAACATCAAATCTGCGCCGCTGACGTTTTCCGTTGGCTCTGCCGAAGAATTGAAAGCACCGATGAAACGGGCATCCAAAACCAGCATCAGCGCCAGCTATCCGGAAGTAAAAACATTGATGGAAGCCGTTGCGCTGGAGCAGGGCGAATGGTACTACGAGGCCGATCAGGCGTACCGCCGGTTGCTGAAAGCCAATGCCGACAACAACCTGGTGCGCATGATGTATGCCGCCTTTTTGACGCGCTACAACATGGAAAACCTTACCAATTTTAATTGAAAAATTGCTGCATGAGCTGCTTGTAACGGGGGTGTTTTCGAATGTTGTTCATTCGGGCATCTCCGTTCAGGTATTTCAGGTTGTCGAATCCTTTCTGAAAAGCCAGTTCGAGGTTGTCAAGCGCTTGTGTTGGTTTGTTTTGTATAGCAAAAATGCAAGCCAGTCCGTAATAAGGAGACCAGGAGGCCTGATCGCCCGATTGAGTGAGGTAGGCATACATTGCTGCTTCTGCTGTGGCAAATTGCTCAAGCTCAATATAATCCCAGCCGGCGGCCAACCTGGCTTTGTGGTATTGCGAGTCTACTTCAAGCGCTTTCAAATACCAGGACAAGGCTTCGGCAGCTTTATCCTGTTTGTCGGAAACCAGGCCGAGGTTAAAAAAACCATCCGCATCTGCCGGCACGCGTTCAGCAAAAATGCGGAACATTTTTTCGGCGTTTGGGAAATCCTTTTCCTTCAGATAAATATCGCCCAATTGGTAGTAGGCAAATGGATCCTCAGGGTCCAGTCGTTGGGCCTCCAACATATGGTACCGGGCTTTTTCCGGGTTATTGGTAAACCGGTACGCCACACCGAGGTTGTAGTGCGCGAGGGCGAAACTGTCGTTCATTTCAATGGCCTTCAGGCCCGCTTCGATGGCTTCGTCAAACCGGTCTGCTTCTGCAAAACTGCCGCACATATTGGCCCAGGGCAGCACCCATTTGGGCGACGAGGCGATCGCTTTCCTGAAAAAATCGACAGACTGCCCGTAAGCTTCCATCCTTTGAGCCAACAAACCCAGTTCGTTGTAGACATGGGCAGCGGTGGAATCGAGCGCTAAAGCTTTATATTGCCACTCGCCTGCCTTTGAAAACAGCGACTTGTTTTTTTCCAACTCTCCCTGGAGACGCAGGTTTAGGCCGGTAAAATAATACTCTTGCGCCCGGATGTCGTCGTACAAATAGTGTTGTTTGCCCAGCAATTCGGCTGCACGGCCAATGCAACGGGGATATTGAGCGTAGCGGGCGTCGTAGCGCCAGCGTCTTTGCAATTCGTCGGGGCTGGCAATTAAGTATTCATTTACAGCAGATTGGGCGTCGTTGAGCAGTGCGGCGGCGTAATTGCGCTTGATGACCCCGCGGAGGTTGTCAAAACGGTTGTCGGCAATGAGTTCGGCGTACAGGTCGTCTGCACAGGTGCCGCGTGGTTCAAAAAACTGTTTGTTTTGCAGAGCAGCCTGGAAGGCTTCGTAACGGGCGCGGGGTATCGAGTCGGCATCCGCAAAAAAGGCCAAAATGCCTTTGCTGTTCACCGATGTGAGCGTATTTTTTCCGCTTTTTTGAGCTTCGCGAAGCAGGGCCAGGGCTTCGGCGTTCACCACCGATAATTTTTCGGTTTTGCTGCCGATGGACACCGGGTACTGCGGATTCGGGTCGGCATCTTTTGGCACCCATTCGTTCAAGTAACGATCTAATTCATGCAGGGTAACCACCTGATCATTGTTCTGGTCGGCTTCACCGTACAACCCGTTGATGAGGTGAAACGAAAACAAGCCGCGCCCGCCGCCGTATTTGCTGCTTTCGAGCGACAGTTCGTTGGATTGGCAGGACAGGATTTTGGTTTCCCTGGCAAATTGCTTAGACAATGTTTCGTTGGTGATGCTGGCCCCCGTAGCCCCGCCTGCTAAGGAGCCGGAATGGCATGCGTCTATGTAGAGGGTAATTTTAGCCATCTTCTCTGTGCTCAGGGTGGTCACCACATCTTGTAAGTCCCGGACATTGTACGCACCGCCGCCAGAGTAGACCCTTGTAGGGGCGTCCCAGCACAACAAATATCCGGGTTTTCCGGCCAATTTGGTTTCCACGTCGCCGTGCCCGCTGAAATAAATGATCACGTAATCTCCCGGATTCACGTTTTCCAGCAGCTCGTCAAGTGCCATGGCGAAGGTTGCCACCGTGGCTTTTTCGTTTAGCAGCACTTTCAGGTGCGCGTCGTCAATGCTGCCGCCTGCCGGGGAGCGCAGGTATTGGACAAACACCGCTGCGTCTTGGTGGGCATAGTGCAAATCTGTCTGATTTTGATAATCCGAAATGCCCACCACCAAAGCCCAGGTATCGCCCAAGCCAAGTACGGGATCCACATCTGCCGGTTTTACGCCTTTGTTGAAAGCGTCGGTCGCAGGTTGTTGTGCCGGCAGCATGCAGGTGCAGCACAGGATGGCAAGCGCCGTTAGTACAATGTTCTTTTTCATAGGTACCACATGTATTTCAAAAAATCCGATGATGTTATCAGCATTCCTTTTTTAAGCTAATTCAATGCGTTCGCGTATCCAAAACAGCTCTTCTTGCATGAAAACGGGCGGTGGAGGATCGTTGGAATAAGGCAAAGCGTGCGCATAATCACTTTCTTCGTACACCATGCGGAAAGCTTCCTGCAGGTTCAGCACAGCGTCTTTGTCTGGGGATTTAAGCGGCACAGGCGTTTGTGGAAGCGGGTCTTTAATGTTGATGGTCCACACATCTGCTTTGGCGTGTCCGGCGCGCAACAATGCTACGAGATAATGGGCAGACTGCGCTTTCGGATGGCGATAAGCCCGCCTGCCTTGCCGCAGCAAGTCGATTTCCAACAGGTGAACGCCTTTTTCGTGCAATTTTTGTTGTTTATGCAGGTGTTTATTGAATCCAGGTAAGCGTTTATTGACCGGAGATAATATTTCGATGCTGGTGACAAGTCGATTGTCTGAAACATCCCGTATTTCGACTACAGGAACCGGCACCTCCATGATTACAGGAAAAGGAAGAGACAAATTGGGTGGCGTAATCGCTGGTGAGGTGTTGTAGGATGCCGTGGTTTCGTCCACCGTTTCAGGCGGTTTTTGCCAAACCGCCACGTCTGGATACGAAATGTCGATGTCGTTGCCGGCAAAAGTGTCCAATACCACATATTTCTCCAAGCGCACCATATAGCCTGGCGTCACCTGCTGCACCAACATGCGCTTGAGTACGTATGCCAGGCTGTTGTGAAAATCGGACCAGTCGGCACCCTCTAAGTAAGGGTCCATGCCCGGAAATGGTGATTGCATCGCCAAAATTTTATCTCAAAATTCTGATAACAAATCCAGATTCCGGCACATAAATGGACAAAAAAACAACAAACGACGAAAATCCTCCATAACAACCCTGTATTACCCCCTAAACCATTTCAAAATACGCTGCATGTTGCCCGGCACAGAGCAAAAATGTTGAGCACTCTTCGGAGCCCTTGGTAGAAAGTACCGGGGGTTCTTTTTGATTTGGGATTTGGGATTTCGGATTTGGCCGTCGCAGTTTTTGACCAATGAATATTACTTGGTGTAATTTGAAATAAGCTTACCTTTATCTTAAAATCAAACCCTAAATATTATGAAAAATTCCATATTTATTGCTGCTTCCCTTTTTTCAGCTGCCTGGTGGATGGCCTTCTGGAATCCCGATGGCTCGAAATTGCTGATGAAGACCCAACACTAAGATGATAACATTTTCCCCCTTCAAGGATAAAAGATAAAACCCTCAACCCAAACTTTATACCATGAACTTACCTTGCAAATTAAGGTCGGTATGGATTGTGTTTGCAGTGCTGTGTCTGGCATTCGTGCCCAAAGCACACGCAACCAAACGTGCATTGCTTGTGGCAGTAGGCAACTACCCCGTCGAGTCCGGCTGGAAATCCATCAACTCCGGAAACGACATCAACCTCCTTTTGGGGGTATTGGAACGCCAGGGATTTGCGGCGGCCAACATTGCCATCATGCGGCATGAGTCGGCTACCCGAATGGGCATTCTCAACGCCATCCGTACCCAGCTCCTGCAAACCTGCGCCCCCGGCGATGAAGTGTATTTTCATTTCTCCGGTCATGGGCAGCTCATTGCCGACAACAATGGCGACGAACTTGACGGCTTCGATGAGGCCCTGGTGCCCTACGATTCCCCCATGAAGTACCAGCCTGGCGTGTACGAAGGACAAAACCTCATACGGGATGAAGAGCTGGGCGACCTGTTTAACCAGATTCGCCGGAAATTGGGGCCCTCGGGGCAGCTCATCGTCGTCATCGATGCCTGCCACAGCGGCACCGGTACCCGGGGCAACAGCGTGACCCGCGGTACCGACGTGGTCATGGCCGACAGCGCCTGGATAACAGGACACAGAAGCCGGGGCGCAGACAATGGCTCGGATGGATCATTCGCCCAGGCCGCCCGCGACGGCGTAGAACCCATGGCGCCATACATCGCCTTTTTTGGCGCGGCACCCAATCAACTGAATTATGAGACCACCGACGATCAGGGCCGAAATGTCGGATCCCTCAGTTATGCCTGGAGCAAGGCGCTGAACCAGGCCACTCCCCGCACCACCTATCGCGGATTATTTGAATCCATCCGCATTGAAATGGCTGCGCGGGTGCCCCAACAAACACCCATGGTGGAGGGAGACCAGGATAGAACCCTGTTTGGCGGCGACGTGGTGGTCAATCCCCTGTTTTTCCACGTCAACGACCTCGATTCCACCACCGGAATGGTATACGTCAATGGCGGCTGGTTGCAAGGGCTCAACAGGGGCTCTGTGGTCGGGTTTTTCCCGCCGGAAACACGGGATCCTGCGCACGAAACACCAATAGTCAAAGGCGTGGTGGAACAAAGCGGCGCACTCGGATGCGGCATCAAGCCTGAACAAGCCCTGCCTTTGGGGCAACTGAAATCGGCCTGGGTATACGTACTGGAAGAAAATCCGGGCAGCCTGCGGGTGCGCGTCAACCTGAAACCCTTTTCCAGCCCTTTGTATAGCCAATTGAAAGAAACATTGAGCAACATGCCTGTCGTAGAACTCAATCCGGAAGCGGCAGACCTGATCATCGAACAACAGCAAAGTGAAGTGCTGCTGCTAACCTCCGACGACCAGAAGTTGCTGTCCATGCCTGCCAATTCGCCTCCTGCGCCCGCAGAAAAAAAGCTGATGCAGCAGATTTTTGCCTACGGACAGGTCAAGTTTATCCGTAACCTAAACGTGCAAAGCAGGGAACTGAAATTGAGCATGGAGATCATACCCGTGAAAATCGACAGCCGAACCGGTGCAGAAGTGGCCCGATATCCCATCAGCCAAAAAACAGACGCGAATGGCGCCATCGTTTTGCACGAAAACGACTGCATCATCTTACGGGTGACCAACACGGGCAGCATACCCGCGTATTTTACATTGCTTGATCTTCAGCCCGACTACCGCATGAACATCCTGTTGCCAGACAACAAGGAAGCGGCGGAAGATTACCGTCTTGACGCGGGCAAAAGCATAGAAATAGAAAAACATCCGTTCATCATCGGGGAGCCTTATGGTGCCGAAATGTTTAAATTGGTGGCAAGCAGCGCTCCGGTAGACTTCCGGCCCATCCGAAACACCCAGGGGCAAGGCACAAGGGGCAACAACGCCCTGAGCCCCCTGGAAAAAATGTTTGGCGATACTTTTTACAACGACGACACCAGGACGCGCGGCGGCAAAGTACACCGCCTGTCGGCTGGAACCGTTTCTGTATTTACCTTGCCGTTCACGATTGCACCTTAAATTCCGTTTATTTTATGAAAAAGATTCCATTTTGGGCAGGCCTTCTCGGCCTGATCATGCCGCTGCTGTGTTGTTGCGAGTCGCTGAGCGCTCAAACGCTGCACATCTACTATAATGTGTTCAACGACAGCGTGCGTTACGTGCTCGATGGCAAAGCGACAGAGCATGCCCGCATGCGCAAAGGCGGCATGGTATACGTGCATTTGCTGGAGTACAACCCCTACCTGTATACCGCCACCATTACCCTGCACAACGATCCTGGGCAAACCCTGGTTGGAGGCTCCCAGGCCTTGTCGGCAGATGGGGCCCCCACCCTCACTGGCGGCTCTCCCCTATCCGGCATTTTTGGCACCTTGAGCTCTCCTATGTTCAACATGCCATTGATGCAGCTGGGCGGCGAAAGCATGTCGCTCGCCAGTTTTGCCGGCAGCACCCGCGGCGCCGAAGAACAAATGCTGCAGGAAACAGAAGCGCTCATCCAGGAAACCGCCCAAACCGAAGCAGCCTTGCAACAGGTGAGCAATGAGATTAAATCGGCTGCCCGCTCGCTTACTGTCGCCACCCTGATAGACGAGCAGCTTGACCAGATCCAGTACAACCCCAAACTGCCGCCATCGCAGATAAAAAGCCTTTGCACAGAGTACTTTTCGGCCATGTACGGCCAAAAAGGCCTGGACAGCCTGAGCCTGCTCTCTTCCCTCGAATGGGCCCAAACCGCCCAAACCATGCGGCAAAAAACAGCCGAATGGAAACGGCTGAAAAACCGCTGGAATGGCCAAATGGCTGACCTGCAACAACAAATAGTGGTCTTAAAAAGCATGAACTGGAGCGATCCCGAGCTCGTAGCACAGTTGAACAGGATGGAACAAACCCTGCAGGTATCGGCCATAGAAGGTGTCGGACTCGACAGCATTGGCCAGGCCTCTGAACTGCTGATGATCAAAGCGACCAAAGTGCAGGCGGAGACTTTAGCCAACCTGTATTTGAGGTATAAGGAACTGACCAGCAACCCGTTTACGTACCAGGACTATTTTTACATGAGTGGCGAATCCGTGGGCCTGAAGGTCGAACTTTCCCTGAGGGATACCGTCCGGTCAAGCTTGTCTGAAGTGCAACAGGATAAAATCGTTAAGACCCGCACGTTTGTCGTAGAGAGCTATGGCGGGCTGAAGTTGTCTGCCGGAGCAGGGGTGAATTTTGCCCAGTTTTTTTCCCAGCCGCTGCAATACAGCGTGAACAACGACGTCATTGTGGCTGAATCGGACGACCGGTTTGTTCCGGCCATTTCTTCCCAGTTGCTGTTTTACGCCAATCGGGGAGAACGCACGTCGTTTGGAGGCTCTTTTGGCATCGGTTTGCCCATTTTGAACGGCGATCAGGCACAGGCCGCCATGTTCTTTCTGGGCCCAAGCGTTATTTTTGGCTCAGGACAGCGCATCGTGCTCACTGCGGGTATTCTCGGCGGCAAAATCAACCGCTTGTCCAAAGGTTATACGGTCGGTGATGCGTTTGACCCTGGCCTTGGCGACATTCCTTTGTCGTCTCGCTACGAATACGGGTATTTCATGGGGCTTTCCTTTAATTTTTCCGGAAATTGAGTTGATTGCCGGGGTAACATTGTTGTACAATTGGGATACATCTTCGCCCAAACCATTGCGCATGCAAACGGAAGGCTTGTTCAGTACAAGGGCATTTTTTATGGAAAAAGTACAATTTTGCATCATGAAATACCACGAATCAACCGTTACATTGGTAACAATCCTGCTTTTTTGCGCACTGAACCTTGGCGCACAAACCAATGTCCGCGCCTTGTTTGTAGGCGTAGGCAGTTATCCGGAACAAAGCGGCTGGAACGTACTCAACAGCGCCAACGACCTGGCCCTGCTCAGCGAGGTACTGTTGGCGCGTGGCGTGCCCCAAGATAACATCCATCTTCTCTCGGATGAAGCCGCCACCATGGCTGGCATCGAACAAGCCTTGGACCAATTGACCGCTGAAGCGAAAGAAGGCGAAACCGTCTGGTTTCACTTCTCAGGTCACGGCCAGCAAGTGCAAGACGACAATGCCGACGAACTGGACGGCCTCGACGAGGCACTGGTACCCTACGATGCCCAAAAAAATTGGGAAACGGGCGAGTATGAAGGCGAAAAACACCTGCGCGACGATAAGCTGGGCAAACGCCTCGTCGACCTGCGCCTGCGCCTCGGCAAAAAAGGGTCATTGGTCATCACCATAGACGCCTGCCACAGCGGCACCGGAACCCGCGGCTACGCCAATGCGCGTGGCACCGACGTGATCATGGCCGACTCCGCCTGGCTCAAAAGCCTGTCGGCTCGCATTCGCATAGACGCCGGTGACGCACTGGAAAATCAGCCCCCGGGTGCCGATGCTGCGCCGTGGGTACTCCTGTTCAGCTCGGCACCCCACGAACTCAGTTTTGAGACCAATAAACCGGATGGCCACAACACCGGCTTGTTCACCGCGACCGTTGCCCGGGCGTTCGCACAAGCCAACCCGCAAACCACTTATGAGGCCTTGTTTGCATCAGTTCGACAGCACATGCTGGGGGTAACCACCCAGCAAACGCCACAAATAGAAGGCGATGTGCAGTTGCACCTGGGCGGAGGCACCTGGATGGCATCACCGGGTTATTTTGCCGTCAAATCGGTGCAGGATGCCCAATATGTCACCATAGACGCTGGCCAACTGCAAGGCATTTACCCCGGCGCACAGCTGGCGTTTTACGCGCCCGAGGTGTCGGATACTGCCGGTGTGGAGCCGTTTGCAAGGGGTGTTGCCGAAGCAGGCGACCTGTTCAGTTTCGATGTCGCGTTAAATGCGCCTGCCGAACGAGACCTGTTGTCTACGGCAAAGGTTTGGCAAACCCGGGCAGGTTCGGCCTTTCAAGCGGCCGCCATACGCGTAGATTTGCCGGAAGGCCCGTTGCGCACTGCCGTAGCCAATCAAATCAAGCAAAATCCGTTTTTAACATGGCATGGCGACCAGGCGGGCGACTTCATTGTAGACGGCATGGCAACGCAGGTACGCTTGTTGCGCGCCGACGGGCATGAGTTGACCCGCGTGCCGGCGGACGCATTGCCCGACGAGGCCGCCCGACTGCTCCTGTCCAAGGCGCGGGAAAACCTGCTGGCATCGCATTTGCGGCAGCTGGAGTGCGCCGATCCATTGTTCAAGGCCCGTTTTGAACTGGTGGAACTGGACGGGTTTACCCCCATCGCCGAACGACGGTTCCAGGCGGGTCGGCAATTTCGGCTGTTGGTGGAAAACACAGGCACGGAGCCGTTTTATTTTTCAATGTTGGAAATCATGGCCAACGATGCGCTGGAGTTGTTGTCGCCCTACGAACGCCCGGCATCAGAGTATTTTCTTGCTCCCGGAAAACAGTATGCGTCCGAATTTTACATTGAAACGACCGACGCGCGGGGCACAGATGTGCTGAAGCTGCTCCTGTCGCCTGCACCCCTGTCCTGGTCGTGGTTGCAAGCCTCCAGGGGCGAGGCACCGGATGCGGCGTTTGCTAACCTGTTGAACCCAGACGCCCTGCGCGACCACGTAGCCGTGCCCGACGCCCGGGGCGACAGCCGTTTGCCTGGTTCGGGAGGGGTCATTTCACTCTTGATAGAGACGACAAAATAATGTTAAACAGACTGTTGTTGATTAAGCAGGGACAATTCTGTAATTCACCTTACCTTTGAAACGTTAAAAAAAATCCCTCCGCTTCCTTGCCTGATAACATCTGAACCAATTCCGGCATTAATGTCTAAACGCAACACGTCACTTTCAGACGAAGCCCTTTTGCAAGCACTGAAAAACAACGAAACCGAAGCCCTTGAACACCTGTATCGGGAGGTATTCCCCCAGGTAGCCCATTTTATACTCCAAAATAACGGGGAAATGGACGACGCTCAGGATATTTTTCAAGACGCCATTTTGGTGACGATGCGTTACATTAAAAAACCGGATTTTGAACTGACCGTGCGCTTAAACACTTTTTTGGTGACCATCGCCCGGAACATGTGGTTCAAACGCCTCAGAGAGGACAAAAAGATGCCCTTGCAACAGCTCGATGCCTTGCCATTTAGTTTGCCAGACTTAAGTGACGGGGAATCCGCAACTGCCTTGGACCAACGTTGCACCATCGTAATGGCCATGTTGGATGAACTTGGCGAAGAGTGCCGCATACTCCTGACAGGATTTTATTTCGACAAAAAATCTTTACAAGAACTGGCAACCGAGCTGGGCTACACCAGCGGTTTTGTACGCGTTAAAAAAGGCCGCTGTATGGCCGAATTGCGCAAACGAGTAGAAAACCACCCCGACTTCAACGTTTCCTAATCACTTGCACCTACATGCTCATGGATTTTACCAATGTAGACGAACTGGATCGCTACTATGGCGGACAGATGTCTGAAAACGAAAAAACAATGTTTCAAAACCGCCTCTTGCAAGACCCCGAACTCGCTCGGGAAAATGACATGTACCAGTTGCTGGTGCAGGGCATCGAGCAGCATGGCGAAAAAGCGGTTGAACTAAAATTGAGTGCCATACGCTCCAAACTGCAGGATGAACAATATTTCGACTCCATCTCTAAACCCAAAGTACACCTAATGCAAAACAAGTCTTCTCGCTGGGGCTGGTTTGCCATTGCAGCCACCCTGGTACTGGCCCTTGCGGCCATCGTCTTTTTCCAAAAAAACAACGCTGTTTCATCGGAAGAAGCGTTTGCCCGGTACTACAAACCCGAGTCTGTCGTATTGCCCAAATTACTCGACGACCTGGAGCGTGTCGGTTTTGCCGACCCCAATGTGCCCTCCAACGACACCCTGGTGCGCGCCCTCAAAGCATACGAGGCCCAGGAATACGACAATGCCCTCACCCAACTCCAAGTTTATCTCCTGGCCCATCCGGAAGACCAACTGGCGAAAATGTACCTGGGCCTCACGCTCATGCAAAAAAGTGAGTACGGAAAGGCCATTGCCCAACTGGGCCCGCTGGCTTCCGACGACTCGTTCGCCAATAAATACACGGCGCGCTGGTACCTGGCACTCAGCCTGACCCAGGTGAAAAATGCCGACAGCATGCGGCAGGCTAAATCGTGGCTGATCAAGCTGGCCGACGACCCCTCTTCCGGTTACGCCAAAGAAGCCGAAGGCATGATGGGCCTGCTGGGCATGAAGCGGTGAGGATGGGAGCGCTGCCCCGCATTCCCTTTGGCGCACAAGGCAGCAAGAACGCCCGCACGCCCGTCGGTAAATCATTTTCTTGAACATCTTTTTCAATCAATTACATGCTGCGAATCCTATTTTGGTGCTGTCTGCCCGTCTTCGCATGGGGCAGCCACTTGCCCGACCGCATGGCTGAACAAGTGGCCGATCAAGTACTCAACAAACTGTATCAGGCCAACGGCAACTTTATTTTCCTGAAACCCCGCATCGAATGGTCTACCGAAGTGCACAGTGTGGCAGCATTCAAACGCCGCACCAACACCATTGTCCTTGAAGAAAAAGCGTACAGCGTGTGCCGCAGTTTCGGCAAAGACTCCCTGAGCGCGCTGGCATTTATCCTGGGCCACGAACTCGCTCACGCTTATCAGGAAGAAGGCTGGAATCTGGTGGAAACCAACTTTCTTGCCCGGTCTTATGCGCCCAACAGCAGCCAGGCCTTAGAGAAAAATGCCGATATCGGCGGTGTATTTATGGCATACCTCAGCGGTTATCGCACCGCCGAGATGCTGCCCGAACTGCTGGAGCGCCTATACGATGCCTATGCCCTCAAGGGCAAATCCTTGGCCGGTTACCCGCCCCTGGCCGACCGCATGGCTTCCGGAACCGAAGTGCAGGCCCTCACACGCGAGCTCATTTCGGTGTTCGAAGCCGGTGCCCTGTTGAGCGCTGCCGGCCAATACGAACTGTCTGATGCTTGCTACAGCTATGTGGAGCAGTTCTATAAAGGCCGCGAGGTGTACAACAACATGGGTGTGAACAAAGCCTTGTATGCCCTCAACTTCACCGAACTGACCCTTGACGAATACGCGTATCCGCTCGAATTGGAGTGGCAAACCAGACTAAAAAAACCACGCGCAGCCCGAGGCGAAGATGACCTCACCGAGGCCCAGCGCATGATGCGGCGCATGTTCCTCACCGAAGCGCGCACGCAGTTTGAAACTGCCCGAAAAATGAACCGCCAGGACTTCACAGCAGAGCTCAACCTCTTTTGTGTGACCATGCTGCTAGAAGGCGCACCCGCTGCCTTGCAATATTACGAAAAGGCCGAATTGCCCAAAAAAGCCCAACTAATCGGCGCCAGCAACGAGCAACAGGAAAAACTGCAACTGGCCGTAGGCATTGCCTGGGCACAAAACAATGGCGTTTCATTGGCCAGAAAAATCTGGACCGACCTGGCTGCCAAATCGGCTTACCCCGGCGTGCGCCAACTCGCTCAGGCCAACCTGTCGGCGTTGAATAGTCAGCCTCTTTCCACGCAAGCGGGCAGTGGCTGCACCCTGCCATTTGCCGCCACCGCCCCTATAGACGGGGTGCGCCTCAACCGCCCCCCCTTGAGCGAACAACCCGTTACCCTTCGTCAGCAACCGCTCCTTCAGATGGGCGTAACCGCGAAGCCTGGTTCGACGGTAATCACTTTTCTGAAAAATGGCAAAGTGGCGTATGCCTTGCAGCGCATTCCCTATGGCAAAACGCTGGAGGCCATGCCACAAGGCGACACCTTTGTGCCTGCCGAAGGTGGTGTACTACAATATTGTGCACAGGAAAAAGTGTTGCTTCGCATCATGGGCTCCACACTTCGGCTGGAGGAATGGGTGAAAGTTTGGGCCTTTTAACCAAATGTTTTTGGGACAGGATTGACAAGATTTGACAGGATAAACCTGTTTATCCCGTCAAATCTTGTCAATCCTGTCCCAAACAAAAACGGTTTTAGCGGCTCCACAAATCCTGCTCCCGGTTGAAAATGCCTTGTTGAATCCGGTCGGATTCATGGAGCAGGTCTTCCCCGGCGAGGTAGTCCTGCAGGCGGCGGTCGTATACATTGTCTTCTTTGACCACCGCCGAGCTGAAGTGGCGCAAGTCGAGCCAATCGGCCCACGTCAGGGTTGCAGCGGTATTGCCCATTGGCGTATATACCTCATGGCGGGCCAACAGCGGACGCGCGCTGGGCACGTGTACCCAAAAAAGCACTTCTTCGCCGATGTAGTCCCCGTTGCTGCTGTAGCGCTCCATCAAGGGCGCGATGCCGAGGATGCGCACCTGGAGGGTACTGGTACGATTGTCGACAAACCACATTTCCTTGATGCGGAAACGGCGCACATTTTCCCAGTTGAGCGTGTTTTCCACGATTTTGATCTCGTCGATTCCCGTATTGATGTTGGTTACATAAATGGTGTCTGTTTGCACCATTTTGGCTTGCACGACCATAGGATCCATGCGGCGTACCAATCGACCGCCTTCTTCCACATACACCGGCAAGTCGCCGTTTTTGGCCGCATCGGCCAGGATGCTGAACAGCGGTGCCTCAGGGTATACAAATGGCAGGTTCAGTTTTTCACGCGTATCGATCACGCGCCAAACGGTTTTTTCCCACATGATGTCCGACTCTCGAATGGTTTGCGGCTCCAGCACATCGCGTTCCGTGATGACCTCACGGACAGTGATGTCGTCCATTGGCAATGGATCCGTTTCTGTGGGAAAGGAAGAGCGCGGAATCTGTGCGGCAGCACTGATGGCGCCCAAAAGCAGGAACATGGCAAGCCCCTGCTGTACTGACAAATTTGGTGTCATAACAGTTGTGTTTAGTAATTTCGTTAAAAAAGCGGATTAACCCAAAAAAGTAAGGCCTGCGTGGCTGGC
>JBMOHO010000008.1:0-27229 GCA_049317805.1 Saprospiraceae bacterium | reverse complement strand
GATGCGGCATTTTTTACCTTGATAAATGCGGCCTTGTAATCTAAAAGAAGGATGTCCCGGCGGACTTGAGGAAGCAACGCAACCACCGCCTGCAATGCAGCCAATTCTGCTTCTTTCTTTTGAATAGTAGCCTGGTCGGTAGCTGTTTTGGCCTCCAGGCTTTTTAACTCGGCGATTTCTTTTTGCAAACGAGCCGCTTCTTCAGCCGCCGTAGCATCGGCCGTTTTTACATTCGCCAAGGAGTCGCTTTCCGTAGCCTGGCGCGTTTTTTCATCGGCCAAAGCGATGGCTTCACGTGCCTTTTGGGCTTCCCGTTCCGCTTCAGCGGACTTTTTAAAAGCAAAAACAGTGGCAACTATTGCTGCCAGCACCAGCGCCGCCGCTACCAGCGAGGTAAACAATGCACGCTTGCGCCGCCGCTCCGCCTCGGCATTCTCGCGGGCGATACGGGCTTCTTCGGCAGCCAACTCCTCTGCCCGCTTGTGCTCTTCTTCTGCTGCCAGTCGCTTCTTTTTTGCCTTCAACACAGTTGCCAGCAGTGTATCGTGGCTGATTTCGTAGTAATAACTGCTGCCTCGGGGTTCTTCGCGCAGCAGGCGTTCGCGGCAGAGCAGGGCGAGGTCGGCGTCGGTGAGGCCCAACTCCTGTTTGAGCGTTTCGCGTTCCGCAATGATGCGCCGTTCCGCGCTGATGAGTTTTTCCTCCACTAAGCGCTGCACGGCGCGGCGGGTGGCGGGGGCGAATTTATCCAGCACTTCGGCGTAAAACGAATCGCGAATCGCCTCTATGCCCTGCTGGCCGCCGAAAAACGCCGGGGTGATTTCGAAGCCGCCGGGCGCGTTTTCTGCAATCAGTCGGCCTTCGATGCGCTGGCAAAACTGCTGCAACAGGAAGGCCTCCACTTCGCGCGCCTTTTCGCTGGCGTCGCTTTGGGCGGTCAGGCCGTCCACGATGGTGTCGAGCGCTGCGGGGCTGTACAAGAAGGGCTGCGAGGCAAAATGGCCGGGCAATTCCCCGGGCGCGGTGATGGCCAGGCGGGCATTGGTCTCGTCAAGCGGATTCAGTTCGTAGCGGCAGCGCAGAATAGAAGGGATGCGCCCCGACAGCCGGTCGAGCAGGTACAGGAAATCGGAGCGGATGGAAATGACGATGTTCACTTGCGGCGGGGCCAGCCAGCGGGTGCGTTCTGCTTCGTCGTCGATGGCCTGGGCAGCTTCCTGCACGTGGGCGGGTATCTTGTGGTTGAGCAGCCCGGCGAGCTGGCCGATGAAGTCCTGCTGGGCCTCGGGCTGGTCGTGGTACAGGGTGAACAGTTCCTCAAACTGGTCGAGCAGCAGCACGGGGGCGTAGCCTTCGCCGCCGGGGGCGTATTCGAAGCGTTTGCAGTATTCCCAGAGGCTGAGGTTGTCGGGCGTATTCAGGGGCAGGTAATCGCCGTCGTTGAGTTGTTCGAACACCTGGCGGCTGATCGGCTGCCGGGTGTTGTTGAGCCTTAGCTTGACAGGCTGCATCTGCCGTTCGGCCAGCAGCGGGCCTACGCCGGCCTGCAGGAGGGAGGTTTTGCCGGTGCCCGATTTGCCGAACAGCACGACCACCTCATTGAGGGCGATGAGGCGAAAGAGTTCTTTTTTTTCGCGCTCGCGGCCGAAAAAGAGCGCCTGGTCTTCGGCGGTAAAGGAGTGGATGCCGGGATATCTATTTTTCATGCGCTTGCGCTTTAAGCGGATTTGCTGTTCATGTTTTCCAGCATGCTGCGCAGGTCGCTTGCGATGGCCGTGAGCGCCTGGGCGCGGTCGGGCTTCTGGCTCAGGGCCTTGCCGCGGGGCTTGGGCTGGAGGGTCAGGAGGGCGAACAGCGGGGTGTTTTCCACCTCGCAGGGCGTCATCAGGATGGGCGCTACTTTGGCGCTGCCAGCTTTATGTCGGGCCAGCGCTTCGGGCAAGATATCCGTAAAGAGGCGTTCGTCGGCAATAAAATTAGCCGTCACCAGCGGAACGATCAATTGGGCGCTCCGGAGGTGTTCGCCTAAGGTCTCCTCCACGGTTTCGCCCGCTTTGATCTTTTCCTGATGCCACACTTCCACCAATTGGTCATGGCGCAAGGGGGCGAGGTAGGTTTCCAGTTCTGCGCGCAGCGCTTCGTCGTCGGGGTGGTACAGCAACAGCAGTTCGCGGCGGGCGGGCGGGGCGGCTACCACGGGTTTTTGCAGTTCTTGTACCAACCGCGTCAGGAAACCCAGGGCATCTGAACCGGCGAAGTGCATGTTGAAGTTTTCGGTAAAAAACGTTTGTGCATCGTTTTGCAGCACGTCCTTGTCTTGCAGGGAAATAGAATGCGGCAGCACCTGACCGTGCTGGCGGCCGAGCAGGTGCAGGAAAAGGCGCATGTGCCACTCGTTGAAATCAAAGCCTGCGAACACGAAGGCTTTGCGGTGGCGGCGCACAGGGCGTTTGTTGAAGAAAAAAGCGATGTTGGCGGGCAGGGTGGCTTCTTTTTCGCGCTGGAGCACCACTTCGAGGAAACGCAGCCGGGCGGCGTCGGTGAGCACCAGCGCATCAGGCCGCTCGTAGTGCCCCAGCAGGTTGAACACCAAGGGCGCGTCTTCGGCGATCTCCGTTTCGAGGTTAAGCGCCCGGTTGTTTTGAGCGATGTTGTAATCGGGGTTGTCAAAGTTAAAATCGAAAAAGCGGGCCTTTTTGTCCTTGCGTTTCAGCGCTTGTAACAGCAGTTCATCGGGTGCCGTGTTGATGATGTATTTGAATGGCAGCGCTGCCACAGCGTCGTACACCGGGATGCTCTCGTCTGCAAATTCCCGGTAAAAATCGCCGAGCGCGCCGCGCAAGGCGTCGAGGGCTTGACCATTGTCGGGGAATGACTGCAGGAACAGGCGCACACCGGCGGCCAAATCCGTCGGGCTTGCCGCAGCATCCGGCTGGCGCTGCCGCAGCAGGCGGCCGATGCGTTCGGCGAGCAGGCCGCGCAGGCTCTCGCCCTCGTATGTAGCGGCATTGGGGCCGAGGAGGAGCACGCATTCGTCGGTTCGGATGGCGTCAGTGAGATCATTCCAGTTCATGGGGGTGTGGTTTGTTGGTCGGTTATGGCAATTGAATGACCGCCGAAAAATACTGTTAAATCCGGAAATGCAACCCGCCGCCACTGAAATTCCTTGTTTTTTAGAAAGCGGTGTCCAGAAACAGGGTGCGGTAAAACCCGCCGGACAAGCGGGCTAAATCGCCCAAGGCATTGCTGAAGGCCCAAAAGGGTTAAACTTATTTTAAAGTCTGGCTTTCCGGTACCCAAACGGTTGTGAATACGGTTAGCATTGCAGTACTTTTGTTGAATTATTATGAACCGATCATTGGGGCTATGCGCTTAATACTGATTTCATTGATGCTGAGCACCGGTTTGATGTGGGCCCAACCTACCCCTCGTGCCGGTCAACTGATTAAGGTGAACCCACCTTCCAACACCCTTATGCCCGAAAAAAGTTCCGGCGGCAAACAAAAAACCTCTTCCCTAACCACATCAAACCGCCAAAACCCGGAGAGTGGTGCCAACGAACGCGCCACTGCACCCACGACTAACCCTGCGCCTGCAAACGCAAATGTCAACGCCACCACATCCAACACCGGGCGTACCTACAACACCAATACCCGAAACAGCGACTATACCCCGCCCACATCGGCGCCCACTCTTGCCAAACCCGAACCCGTTGGCGTACAATGGATGACCATTGAAGAAGCCATGCTGTTGCAAAAAGGGGAGAAACGAAAAATATTTGTGGACGTGTACACCGACTGGTGTTCCTGGTGCAAAAAAATGGACCAGTCCACCTTCTCTGACCCGGAGGTAGCGGCCTACCTCAACAGCCATTACTACCCGGTGCGTTTTAATGCCGAACAAACCGAAAGCATCGAATACAAGGATAAAACATACCGATTCGTGCGCAATGGCAACCGGGGATATCATGAGCTGTCAGCCGAATGGCTGCAAAACCGCCTCTCGTTTCCAACCGTCGTGTTTTTGGATGAAAACCTCAACCTCATCCAGCCCCTGCCCGGTTACCAGGATGCCGAAAAACTACAGGTTGTTCTGGAGTACTTTGGCACCGACAGCCACCGGAAGACGCCGTGGGAAACGTTTGAAAAGCAACACTGAATTGGAGGGGGAGAGGAGTTTATTTAACCACAGAGGAGGGGAGGTTAAGGGAGTAAAAATCACCTCCCATAACCTTCTCTCCTCTGTGGTCAATAAAACCCGCCGAAGGCGGCAAAACCTCTCTTAACCTCCTCTCCTCTGTGGTCAATAAAACCGCCGAAGGCGGCAAATACACCGCCGAAGGCGGCCCTCACCGCTGCTCAAACACCAACAACAACGTACTCTCCTGAGCACCAATCACCCGATCCACACTGACAAACGTGTTGGTCTCCACTTCCTTGGGCTCCCCAAGCCGCATCTCCGGTCTGTTTTGGTCTAATATGGCTGCCCAGGAGCGCAAGGGCGCATGTTCAGGCGACAATTTGCTCAAAAAATTAAGCTGCAACACAGCCTCTTTGAACCACATGCTGTCCGGAAAGGCGCTGTAATTGCCCTGCACCGAAAAACGGTACGCCTGGCGGGTTTCCGTACAGATGTTTTGCTCAATTTCCAGCAACATGTTGGTGTCAAACAGCAGCGATTCCAACGACTGCTGACCTTTTTTTTCATAGTTGTACTGCACCACGTGCGGTAAATCTTTTGAAAAAACCGGAGCCGGTTTGTACGGACAGGTCTGTTTGCCCTGACAAGCGGCAAACAACAGCAACAAGGATACGGTGCGATGGCGCATGAAATACAGCGGTTTGTGCGGATAAACGAACGGGCAAACCACAAAAGTACATAGTTTTGCCGCGTATTTTTATCCGAACACATATGTCTAACCTGCTGATACGCCACATCCACACCCTGGTAGGCGCTGAATTGGAGCCCCGCGGGGTGTTGCGTGGTCGGGAAATGGCCCATTTGCCCCAGCTTCAGGACGCCTGGCTGCTGTGTGAGGGCGACAGGGTAAAAGCTTTTGGTACCATGGACACTTGTCCGGAGCGTGCCGATGTGGTGCTGGAAGCCCGGGGCAGGTTTGTGATGCCTTCCTGGTGCGACTCGCATACCCACATCGTTTTTGCCGCCAGCCGGGAAGAAGAATTTGTAGACCGCATCAAGGGATTGAGTTACGAGGAGATTGCCCGACGCGGGGGCGGCATCCTGAATTCGGCAAGGCGGCTCCAGGAAACGACCGAAGACCAACTGTTCGAACAGGCGCATGAGCGCCTGCTCGATGTCATCGGTTGGGGAACCGGCCTGCTGGAGGTGAAAAGCGGTTACGGGTTGACCCTTGAAAGCGAGCTCAAGATGCTGCGGGTGATCAAACGGCTTCAACAAGTAAGCCCCTTATCCATCAAAGCCACTTTTTTGGGTGCCCACGCCGTGCCTGTCGAGTACAAGTCGCAGCGGCAGGACTACATTGACCTGCTGGTGCAGCAAATGTTGCCCACGATTGCCGAGGAAGGGCTGGCAACGTATTGCGATGTGTTTTGCGACAAAGGTTTTTTTACCCCGGCAGAAACGGATCAAATATTGAAGGCGGCGTGGACGTACGGGCTGAAACCCAAAATTCACGCAAACGAATTGGACTACTCCGGTGGCGTACAAGTGGGCGTAGCCAACAACGCCATTTCGGTAGACCACCTGGAATACACCGGAGATGCCGAGATATCCGCCCTGCTGCACAGCAACACCTTGCCGGTGCTGCTTCCCTCCTGCGCCTTCTTTCTTGGCATACCGTACGCGCCCGCCCGAAAGATGATCGACGCCGGTTTGCCCGTGGTGTTGGCCACCGACTACAATCCGGGTTCATCGCCCTCCGGACGCATGTCTTTTGTGGTATCTCTGGCCTGTATTCGCATGGGCATGTTGCCCGAAGAAGCTGTGAACGCCGCCACCCTCAACGGCGCTGCGGCGCTGGAGATGGAGGAAACACACGGGAGCTTAGCCGTGGGCAAAAAGGCCAATTTTTTCATAACAAAACCCATGACATCCCTTGCTTACCTTCCTTATGCGTTCGGGAGCGACCTGGTGGAGGCCGTGGTGCTGAATGGAACCCCCTGGAAACGGCAATAACATGCGCTTTTTGACGTTTTTTTTGGTCATAATTATCTGAATTATGTTAAGAACCACATCTTATGGTTTTTTGATATGTCAGATGATCTACCATTGCCTATTTTTGCGCGCGCTTTTTCGATGTGCCCCCGCATTCGGAACGGCTTTTGATCAATGTTAAAAAAAAGCATCCCGTACAGCGCACGCAACGTGTGCTGCATCTGAACACCCGAATACCCATGAACTGTTTTCCAACAACCTTTGTAAATCCTCCCGTTATGAAAAAACTCTTAATCCCACTGTTCTGGCTTGGTACCATGGTTTGCGCCTTTGCCCAAACGCCGGAAAACATCTCGTTGCTCTACCCGGTCAAACCCGACCTTTCGGCGCCACATCAAGCAGAATTTCCTTGCAATTTTGCCGGCTCTTTCACCCTCGGCACGTTTTTCGGTCAGAGCAACGACAGTAACCTTGACACCATTTACCTGTGTTATGGTGACTCAATTTTCATTGACCACAATGGCGACTACGATGTGTCAAACGCGCCAAACCCGGCTACCGCTGCGGGCATCGCCTGGGCTTTTTATGATTGCCCTCCTGTCATCGCTGGCGATAACCTGCAGGCCATCCTCGGCGATCCGTGCCTGACCAACGACCCGGTACCGAAAAACGGCATCTGGCTGGCGAGGGGCAACATTGATGGAGACATCATGTTCCGCAACCTCGGTTTGCCACAAGACTCTTTTGGCAACGGCCAATCCGTTATTCTGCACTTTGCGCCCATTACGGTGGACAACTGGGACAGCCTCCGCTACGAGTCGTCTCAACCCGGCTTCCCCCAGGGCCCATGCGTAAACGTAAACACTGCCGTGCAGTTTGCCGTGGCATACCTCAATCCAATTGACACTGCCGGCGTGAACAACAACTGGCTGGGCGATGATTGTTTGGGCAAGTTCAAGATCAGCGGCGGTTTGCCGAATTTGTTTGATGAAACCTACGACGTCAACATTTTCCTGACTTCCAACCCGGAGGTAAACGCTTTGCAGCATTTGCCGCCCCAGCAACTAACAGACGACGCCCAACTCATCTTCTCGGTTTCGCAACCCGGTTTGTATACCGTGACGATTGAAGACGGTAAAAGTTGCGGCATGACTTTCCAGATTGACATGAGCGGATGCGATGCCAGCGACAACGTGACCTTTATTTTCCCCGATACCGTAGCGCCTCCTGGTTCACAAATTTGCATACCTGTCACCGTAGAGAACTACATAGACATCTTTACCGCCAACATCAACATCGGATGGGATCCGGCGGTGTTTCAATACACCGGTTTTCAAAACCCCAACCCGGCCATCGGTACCTTTACCGGCAACGATAACATAGGCGATGCCTTCGCAGCCCAGGGTTTGTTGGGCCTTACGGTGTTCAACCAGGATGTCCTTGGCCAAACCATCACCATTCCGGACGGCGAGGCCATTGTGGAGCTTTGTTTCGATGTGGTGGGTCCGCTGGGACAGTGCAGTGCATTTTATATTCCAAGCGGCCCGGGTGTGGTGAATGTGGAAGACTTGAATGGCCTTTCACAGGCCATCACGGTGGATACAGGACAAATTTGTGTCGATTTCCTGCCCGTAAATGTAGCAGTTACCCTAACAGACACCATTTGCAACGGCGCTTCCAGCTCGGCTACCCTGTCGGTAACCGCACTGGGGGGCATTCAGCCATTTGAGGTCAACTGGCGCATGATCGCCCCATCTGTTGGCCCCACCGTTACAGGATTCATACCCGTATCCGGCGGTACGTATTTTTCTCCGCCCGGTGCCATATCCAACGGCACGTATGTGGTCATTTTGACCGATCAAAATGGCATTGGAGACGTGATTACAGACACCATCCAGGTCACGTTCCCTACCTTGGGCGCTTCATTGGACCTTACGCTCACGCCTCTTTGTTTTGGAGACAAAAACGGTGAAGTACGGGCCAATGTGTTGATTAACGGCACACCTGTGGCCAATCCGGCTCCACCAACATACCAATTTTCCTGGACGGGCACGGGCGTTGTACAAGGCGTCGCTTTGCAAACAGGCCTTGGCGCGGGCATGTACAATGTGACGGTGACACAAGCCTCTACCGGCTGCTCGGCTACCGCTTCAGGCACCCTGGGCCAACCCACACAGGTGCGCAACGACGATTTGCAGATAACCGACGCCAGTTGCTCCGGCATCCCTGATGGCAGCATCACCTATACCGTATCTGGCGGCACACCGTTTGCCGGCAACCTGTATTCGTTCAACTGGGAATATTCACCCAATGGAATCGACCCGCCGGTACAGAGCGATGCAGGCGTCATTAACCCCTTCTTTTTGGTCAATAAACCGGCCGGCACGTACTATGTAACGTTTACAGACGCCAATGGCTGCAGCAGGACCGACGAGGTGGTGCTTGAAAATGCCCGCGAGATCGAGTTGACGCTCACCGAAACCAGAACGTCTTGTGCCGGATCAACCGACGGTGCCATTCTGGCCGAAATTACTGTTACGCCCTCTGATCCGAATGACGCTTTCTTTTTCTTCTTCTCGCCTGTAGGCGGCACACAAGACTGCCCCACGCCACTCTCCTGCACGTATTCCGGCCTGCCTGCAGGCCCGTATAATGTGGTGGCTATTGACGCCATTGGTTGTGTGGACACGGCAAGCATTGTCGTTACTTCGCCCCAACCGCTTAGATTAGACACGCTGGGCTATTCAGAACCAAACTGTGTGTTGCAGAACAACGGCACCCTGACCGTCATTGCTTTTGGCGGAACCGGAAGTCCTTTTACATATAACTACACTTGGGACGACAGCACGATGGGCCCCAACCGCACGGGACTTGTTCCCGGTACGTACTCGGTAACGGTTACGGACTTGAATGGATGTCAGGACTCCCTGGCTTTTGACCTGCAATTGCCCAGCCCGCCAGCCATCACTGCCGTAGATTCCACCTCCGTGAAGTGCGGTTCTGACGGATGCCTGAGTGTTACGGCCGATACGTCTGCACTGCTTTATTCGTGGACGTTGTTGGACGGCACGCTGATAGACACCACTGCCGGCATCTGTAACCTCATGGGAGGCACCTACATTGTAAACGTCAGCGACAATCAGGGTTGTGAAACCATTGACACATTCACCCTCTCGGCGGTAGACACGCTCTTTTTTGCAGACACGTCTTACATCATGCCGACCTGTTTTGGTTACCCTGACGGCCTCATTGGCGTCACGGTAGGCGGCGGCACACCTAATTATAGCTACGAATGGATGCCAAGCGGTCAAATATCGCCTACCCTGACGGATGCCCTTGCCGGCACTTATATGTTGAGTGTTACGGACGCCAATAATTGTTTGCTGGTGGGCACTTTTACCCTGACCGATCCACCGGCGATTGTGCCGGTGTATACGCAGGTGGACGCCAGTTGTGCCAACATTTGTGACGGGCAGGCCATCATTGAAGTGGCATACTCCGATGGCGGAAGCGGCGACTTTGATTTTATCTGGTGCGATGGCAGTACCGACTCCACGCGCATTGATTTGTGTCCGGGCGATTGTGCCGTGACCATAGTGGACGGCAACAACTGTTTTGTTATTGAAACCATCACTACCGGCAGCCCTGATACCGTTGGTTTCAGTTCCTTCGTAGCTACTCCGGCCAGTTGTTTCGGTCTTTCCGATGGTTCGATCACCATTGCGCCCAATGGCGGCAACGGAGGCCCTTACACATTTGCATGGAGCGTCAACAACATTACGACGCCCACCCTCGACACTGTACCTGCGGGCGATTACACGGTCACGGTCACCGATGTTAATGGTTGTACGGGAGAGTTTACCGAGTTTGTGACCGAACCGTCTGAACTGATTGTCCAACAGGATATTGCCAATACCACCCTGCCCATTTGCTTTGGCGACGAAAACGGGCAATTGGGCGTGCTGGCTTCGGGTGGCAATCCAGGGCCATACAACTATGCGTGGAGCGATTCAAGTGGGGTGTCCCTGGGCGCTACACCTGTCATCAGCGATATTCCGGCCGGTGCATACTTCGTGACGGTTACGGATGTCAAAGGCTGTACCGGTACATTGCCAAACCTCATACTGAACGACCCGCCACCGGTGGTAGGCTCGTATTTGCCCTGGATGGAGCTGACTTGCAATGGCGACGAAACGACCCTGTTTATCGACACCATTATTGGAGGTTCTGGTTCGCCTTATCAATACAGCCTGGATTTTGGGGTGCTGCTTGATGCCAGTTTCCCCATAGCCATGGACGGCGGTACGCACTACATCACGTACTACGACCGCCTGAATTGCGAAATCACCGATACCATCTTTGTGTTTGAACCCGATCCGCTGTTGGTTGCGTTTGATTCAACGGTCATTGAAATTAAACTGGGTGACACGCTCACCACGTTGCAACCCAACATTACCGGCGCATTGGTGGATACTTTCTTCTGGGTTCCGGCTGCTTTGCTGACCAACCCCGGTTCGTTGACGCCGATGATCAATACGTTCACCACGACGACCTACACCCTGACGGTTTTTGACGCCAACGGCTGCACGGGCACAGGCACCATTACCGTGGAAGTAGATCCAGACCGCAACATTTACATCCCCAACATATTTCAACCCGGAAACACTTCCGGCCTAAACGACCGTTTCAACGTGTACGCAGGCTTGGGCGTGGAAATTGTCAATTTCTTCCAGATTTTTGACCGATGGGGCGGATTGATGTACGAACGAACCGACTTTTTCCCCAGTGGTTTTGACTTTGGTGAAGGATGGGATGGCCGGTACAACGGCGATTACGTGAACCCGGGCGTATTTGTATACGTGGCAGAAGTGAAATTTCTGGATGGACGTATTTTGACGTACCGAGGAGACATCACGGTAGTTCGGTAGTTGGGTTATTTGGGGATTTGATTATTTGTTTATTTGTTTATGGCCTTTACTTCAGGGCCATAAACAAATAAACAAATAAACAAATCCTCAATTTTTCTTCTTCCTTTCCCTGCCCATAATGTCCTTGTTTTGTTCTTTATCAAGCACCGGGAACGGGCGCGGCGCCTCCTCTTGAACGTCGGTAAACACCCGGTCGATGAAAATCCATCGGCCTTTTTCGAGGCGAAATCCCTGGTAAGAGCCGTCGGGCACATAGGTCATTTGGCCGTTGTAGGGACTCGACATGGGAATCAGGTGGTCAAACAGGATCATTTTATACGACTCGTCCCAATTCAAACGGACAACGCCTTCGGCGTAGTATTCCAATAAAATCCGCAATTCAGGTTCGGCATCCACGTCTTTACCACGGTCAAAAACGGTGTCACCAAAGCGTGGCTCACCCGTTTTGGGGTCAAACCAGAGCACCTCAATGAGTTTTCGGCGTTCAGACAGGCTGAATCCATCGAAACCAAACAGCAGGTACCGACGGCCCTGGGTTGCATCAAACTGGTAAAGGTTGTAATACAAAGCGCCATACCAGTGTTCGGGCGACAGCTGTTCCCTGACCGGTTTGTAGGGCAACTCAGCGCGCTGGTCATGCAGCACATACAGGGCCGGTTTGGGTTGCTGCACTTGTAAAAAACCGAAATGTTGCCAGGTGCTGTCGTTTTGCATCAATTGCCAGGTGATGATCCGAAATTTGCGGTCAGGCGGCGTTTTAAACGAAATCTGGGGCAAGGAATCAAACGGGTAGTCGAACGAACCCGGCATCGCCAGTGCGCGTTGCATGCCCACAAAGAGGCTGTCGGCGGCTGTTTCGCGCTGCCCATCTATGGAATCGGTCAGCATTTGCCGGGCCCAGATTTTTAATTCGGATTCGGCATTGACCAGGATTGTTTGGCCCGATAGGGGGTTAAAGGCCGTTAAGCAGCACAAAGCTGTCGCGCCCAATTGAAAAAAACGCATATGTAATCCTGTTTTGCTAAGGAACGCAGGGGGCGGGTGATAAATTGCGGATGAAAGCGCCTACAGCAATTCTGCTGTTTTCTCCATGAGCCATTCAAAATTAACGGTTTGGGCGCGGTTTTCTTCAATTTCGAGGCGCAATTTGCGCACGGAGGCCTTGTCGCCAGGCACCATGCGCGTCAGTTTGCGCACAAAACGGATGAGGTTCAGGTAACTTTGGCGGCGGTCTACCGAAATGTTTTTATGCCGGTTGAGAAAAACCCGGAAAGACTCGCTGAAGGAATCCAGCGCGTCAAATTCATCCAGTTCGTAATACGTAATGAGCAGAATGGCTTTGCTGATGAGGTTGTAACCCGTGTCTTCATATTCCACGTTGCGCAACAGCTTGAGCACCTTATCGTACTTTTGTTGATAGCGGTACACCCTTGCCAGGTTAAAACTGTAGGCATTCTCGCGGGAGTCGGCTGGCAGAAATGCTGAATATTCCTCAATAAACGTTTCTGCCCAATCCAGTTTGCCCACCCGAAGTGCTGCGCCCACCACATTGTTGAATCGCCAGATGGCCAATTCGCCTTTGGTCAGGAAAATTTGTTTGCGGATGCCGTCTGCAAACAAATCAAGGTATTCTTGAGAAAAGGATTCGTTGCCTTTGTTGATTTTTCCGATGCAATAGTTGAGGGCTGCGTCGTACAGTTCAATGGCTTCTTCATTGGGCATGGCCTCGCCAAACTGTTCAAGCATGCGTTTGTAATTAAAATAATGACCTGTGTCATCTTCATTTTGAAGCATTTGATATGAATAATAATACACAGCAAGTTCAGGCACGTTTTCCAGCGGGTAGTGACTCAGGTATTCGGCAATTTCATTGATGAAATGGATTTCATATTGAATGTTGGCTGTGCGTTTTTGACTCAGGGCCGAGCTGTGCACCTTCAGTTTTTCAATCCAGTAAAAAATATCCAGGTTCGTGGAGATGGCTTCCAAATTGGCCCGGACGTCGAGTTTGTCGTCAAAGTCGATCATTTGGTAATACAGCCGTTCCAGCCGGTATCGGTTCCGGTAATTTTGGAGGGAGGCGTAGTGTGATTGTTCGAGCGAGGAACGCACCTTGCGCATGACGGAGTTGTAAACCGGTTCCATTTTTTTCCGAATGGCTTGTTCCAGCAGATCAAGCTGGCCCTCAATGGAATCAACCTGCCGCGCCTCTATGGACATAAACTGTTCGAGCAGTTTTAGCAAATCCGAACAATGTTTCCGGAAAGTCACATCGTCGTAGACCTCTCCCGGCATCAATTTTTCCCACACTTCAGTCCGGTTGAACCGATCTGTAAATTGCCCTTGAGCCTTGACCAATTGATTGTACAACTTGATCAGCGTTTTGCTCTGATTAAAATAAGGCGACTGCAAAAACCGCAAAAACCGTTTGTGATCGGCTGCGTCTAAAAAAGACAGCGCCTGGTAAACCTTGTTGGTGTGCCATGATTTGGTGTCCCTGGATAAATTTCGTCGAGTCATTGCTGTTTGTAATTGGAATACCCCTTGAATAAACGGCTTGATTGGAGCGGGAGAGGCAGACAACTTGTCGCGTGCCAAGTATCTTATCACTCACAAATTTCGTCTAATTTTTCGATTTATCACATCTAAACAGTTGTTAAACAATAAATAACTTTTTGCTTTAAGCTTGTCAGCTAAAAATTCATTTCACAATTTACAAAACATTTTCACAATTAATTTGTCATTTGCCAAGCAAACTCTAATTTTGGTCGATTTTTAATACGGTTACCATGGATATAGTCTACTCGTTAACGCAGTTCAAGTCATGGACGGCGACCTTGGTTCTTATGGGGCTCGGGGTTTTCGCTTTACAGGCACAGAACGGCGGCCCTTATGAAAAGTTGATTACCGCGCGGAATACCCCCATTTCAGACACGGTCTCCGGGATGAACCTGAACGTCATGGCGATAAGCCCTATGGCCAAAAATGGTGACGTAGACATCACGGTCTTGCAGTTTGGCGGAGGCGGCAATCCATATGTGTACAAGATAGAGTATACACCCGACAACGGGTTCGTCGGAGTAGACACTTTTATACTGGAATTTACATACACGGCTACTTACCCGTTCCTGGTGTACCAAGCGTATGAAGTAAGCACCTTTAAGTCGATTGTAACGCCCAAACCCGACTTTTCGATCACTCCTTCCGGTTCGTCTGTTACCGTAAATGTGCTTTCCAACGATCTTGGAGCTGGCGCGTTGAACATAGGCACCCTTCCGATGAGTGACCACGGAAGCGCTACCTTCAACGGCAACGAAATTACATTCACCCCGGAAGCCGGATACACGGGCGCTGCCCATGTTAGTTATACTGTTTGTGACACCACAGAAACCTGCAAGACCAGTCAGTTGACCGTGGGGGTGCACCCCGCCTCAGGCCCTGTGAACGATACGCTGCGTTTTGCCACCACCAAACAAACCCCTGTAAGCATGCCGCTGTTGTACAGTGGCTATACCGTTTTTCAGGCACCGTCTAACGGCCTGCTGACCCTGCACAACGGGCAGGCGTTTACATACAAACCGGCAACCGGTTTTACGGGCAATGACCAGTTCGTGCTGGCCAACAACAACAACGGCTCCACGGTGTATAAAACAGTCAGGGTTAAAATACTCAATACGCCCACACAAAACCGGATGGCCATGGACGATTACGTGTACACGCCGGTCAACAAAGCCATCACGTTCAACGTCCGCAGCAATGACATTGGCAACCTCACCGTCAAAAGCTGGGTGGTGCCTGCCAATCTTCCCGGAACGGTCAGCGGCACAAACTCGTCCGGAACAGTAAAATTCACACCCAATGCCGGATTCAGCGGCGTGGCTACTTTTTACTACCGCGTGGGCAACATGTTTGCGCCGAACCTCGAAATGGCGGCCATTCGGGTTACCGTTGGCAACCTCAGCCCGGTCAAAACCACGTATGATCTGTCTACACCGCCAGAAACCCCTTTAGTGGTTAATTACAAGTTGCCATTTACAACGTTTAAATTTGACGTGCTGGACGAACCGGACCATGGCGATCTCACTTTTTATCCCGGCTTTACCACCCAACAGTTCGGAAACCAGTCTGTCTCCGGGTATAATTTGTTGATTTACAACCCCGATACTGGATTTACCGGAACGGATGAGTTTGAAATCAACTACTGCGTAACCGCCAATGGGCAGTGCAAAAGCGTCAAGATAAACGCCCAGGTGGTGGATGTGCTGGCAGAAGATCCGCCCTATTGCATTTCCAATTGTGTTTGGACGGGCGATTTAAACCACGACGGCATTGTCAACAACAAAGATTTGCTCCCGCTGGGATATGCCATGGGCATCGAAGGTGAAGCCCGCGATAATCCGGCGTTGGAATGGTACGGCCAATACGGCGACAACTGGGCCAACCCGTTCCTGAAAGGCGTACCCGATCTGAAATATGCCGATACCGACGGCAACGGCGCCATCAACCACGAGGACACATTAGCCATCGGGTTCTTCTACGGACAAACGCACGCCCTGAAACCCAACTTCCCCGCCACCAGCAAGGGCCTTCCGTTTTTTCTGGATATCCTGACGCCAAACCCCGGCGTAGGCGATCTGGTGATGGTGGATGTGTATCTGGGTGACTCTCTGGAGCCGGTGATCGATCTGAATGGCTTCACTTTTGACATGAGCCTCAGTCCGGATATTGTGGATTCTTCTTTTCACATGACGTTTGCCGACAACTCCTGGCTTAACCTCAACGCGCCATACCTGACGCTCCAGCGCAGGCCATCCACCGGCCGCCTCGAAACAGCATTTACCCGCACAGGCAACAACAGTGTGACCGGATTTGGATACATTGGTCGGGTCGATTTTATCATTACCGATGTAATTGAGGGCGGAAAACCCGAAAAATATCCTTATTTCACCCTTCAAGTAGACGGGCCAACCGCTCAATGGGGCAATGGCGCCATCACCCAAAGCAAGCCCATCAGCCTGAAAATACCGATGAGCTACGCCAAAACCGCTTCGCGAGCCAGAACAGAGGAGGCTGCGGATAGTGACTTGCTGGTGTATCCCAACCCTGCACATGAATGGATCAACGTACACCTGAACGGAAGTGCGATGATGCGTATGGTCAACCTGTTTGACGCCGCAGGCCGGTCCGTGTATCAATCCGGCGACGTTGCCGTGGAAAAAACCGCCATCCCTACCAACAGTTTGCCTTCAGGCCTGTACATGCTGCGTGTACAAACCGACACCGGCGTCTTGTCCAGAAAAGTCTATATCAAGTAATTGATACCCAGAAACAAGACGAGGTAAATCCAAAGACCATCCAAAAAGTGCCAGTATACGGTCAGCAACCGCAGTTTTAACCTTTTTTCCGGGTCTGAAAAATACACCAGAACGGTTACGGGGTCTACCATGCGCTTGCGCGCTGTATGATAGAACAGGATGAGAAACGGCAATCCTGCAATGACGTGGGCCAGGTGCACAAACGAAATCAGGTACAGATAAGCCGCAGTGGTGGACGTGCTGAGGGCCACATTGTGCTGAAACAACCACCACCAGGCAAACACCTGCATGCACATAAACATCACCGAAAGCCAGATCGTATATTTTAAAAAACGCTGGTAGCCATCGGTGTCGTCGTCCAAATAACATTGTTTAGACCGGATCATGGTATAGCTGCTGCCCACCAGAATGAGGGTGTTGAGCCAAAACAACATCGGAATTTGTACAGGAGGCACCTGCATGGTCACCCGCGTATACAGGTAAGCCGCAGTGAGCGATAAAAACAAGACCGCTAAACCAAAAAGCAGCAGAAACAACATCACATTTTGGGGATGAAACAAAAATTCATCCTGTCGAGGAGTGTCGGATTTGGACATGATAAGATTTTTATAAGATTTTTGAAACAGCATACACGTTGAATGGTTGCCCCGGAACGATTTTTGTCGCTTATTTTGCACATCCAAAAATGATGCGTATGCGCTTTGTGCTTTTTACCGTTTTGGTCGTGCTGGCGGCCTGTAATACCCGTTCAATCCTTAACTCCACCCAGAACACGCTGAATAAAAAATCGGAACCCTACGAACACCTGTCGTGGCAACGCGCCTGGCCAGATACGGTGTTTGACTGGCGCGGCTGGCACGAAACCCTCACGCACATCCGATTGGAAACGGCTGCCGCCGCGCGCTCGGGCAACCCCTGCGATCAACAGCAGAACAACACCGCCTGGACGCTTCAGGGCCCGGCCAATGTAGCGGGACGCGTCAATGCCCTTGCACTACATCCACAAAACGACGACATCCTCCTGGCCGGTTTTTCCGGCGGCGGGATGTTTAAAACAACCGATGCCGGGGCCAACTGGAAACCCGTTTTTGATGACCAGCCTGAGTTGTCTATCGGCGACATCACGTACGATCCGCAAAATCCGGAAACCGTATACGCCGGTACTGGCGACCCCAACATGCCCGCAACGGTGTTCAACGGCCAGGGCCTTTTTCGCAGCCTCGACGGGGGAGACACCTGGCATTACTTAGCCTTGCAAGCCGCAGGCATCATCTCAAAAGTGGTAGTCGATCCGACCAATTCCCAAAACCTCTATGTGGCTACCATGGGCAATCCGTACGTTCGGGACAATGCCCGCGGCGTGTACAAAAGCACAGATGGCGGATTGACCTGGACGCATGTGTTGTTTATCAGCAACCAGGCGGGTGCAAGCGACCTGCTGATCAACCCTCAAAACCCGAATATCCTGTACGCCTCTTTCTGGGACCGCATGCGCAGCAACAAGGAATCCATTGTGTACGGCCCCCACGCACGCGTGTACAAAACAACAGATGGAGGCCTAAACTGGACACAACTGGGCGGCGGGCTACCTACCGGGACCATGGGCCGCACCGGACTCGCCATGTCTACCCAAAATCCGGATAAACTATATGCCGTTTATGTAGACACGCTTTCAAAGGCCGGCGGTTTGTACCGCACAGTTGACGGCGGAGCCAGTTGGACCAGCATGAACATTGCCGGTTTGAACAATGCGTATGCTGATTTTGGGTGGTATTTCGGCAAAGTGCGCGTCAGTCCGGTCAACGACGAGGAGGTGTACGTCCCGGCGGTCACCCTTTGGCGCAAAAGTGCCGGAAGCAATGGCTGGCAAATAGCCGCAGGCGCCCACGCAGACGTGCACGATCTGGTGTTCGGCCTCACAGGAAGGCGCTACCTGGCATGCGACGGAGGGGTGTATCGCAATGAACCAGGTCAATTGTCATGGACCAAAAGCAAAAACCTGCCGACTACCCAATGCTACCACACCACGTACAACCCGAATACGCCCGATGTGTATTTCCTTGGTGCGCAGGACAATGGCATTCAAAAAGGCAATGGGCAGGGCATCAACAACTGGGTGACAGTCTTGTCGGCCGATGGGTTTCATTGCGCGTTTTTGCCCACCAACGCCGACACCTTTTGGGTGGAAATTCAAAATGGTACCATATACAAAACAAACGACGGTGGCGATTCCTGGCAATACGGACAAGCAGCTTTGGGCAGCAACGACAGGGTGAACTGGGACATGCCGTTTTTCATCAGTAAACACCATTACGATAAACTCTATGGCGCTACATACCGGGTATACGTGTCTGCGGTAGATGGCGGCTGGGCGCCGATTTCAAGTGACTTAACAGATGGCATCGTCTTTCAACCGCGCTTTCACACCATTTCTGCCCTGAGTGAGTCGCCTGCGGTCGCCGAAAAACTGTTGGTTGGCACCAGCGACGGCAACGTCTGGCGCAGAGAACCCACTGGCAACTTCATCAACATCACCGGGAACCTGCCCAACCGATATGTCACCGCTGTGCAGGGCTCCCCTACCCTGTCCAACCGGATTTTTACGACCCACTCGGGTTACCGGGACAACGAACACATTCCGCACGTTCATCGCTCTGACAACAACGGGGTTTCGTGGATCGACATTTCCGGCGACTTGCCTCAATTGCCAGTCAATGATCTGTTTATTTTGCCTCAAAAAAAAGACAGTGTGCTGTTTGTAGCCACTGACGCAGGCGTATACTATTCCCTCAATGCCGGTTTAAAATGGGAACGGCTCGGTTCAAATATGCCCATTATTCCGGTTTTTGACCTCGAACACAACCCTGTGCGCCGCGAATTGGTGGCTGCCACTTTTGCCCGTGGTATATGGACGTTTCCGCTGGATTCCCTCTACAAACAAAGCCAACAAACGGGATCGGTGGCCCTCAGTGGCGACATCAAAACCGACCAAAACCAACCAGTTGCCCAGGTTAGGGTCAACAATTCTACCGGCAATTTTGTGCTCAGCAATGCCAACGGTGCCTTTTCGCTCAACAGCCAGGCAGCCTGCGCAGACCAAACCCTACGGCCTTATGCCAACAAAAACTGGCTCAATGGCGTGAGTACATATGACCTGGTGCTCATTTCAAAACACATCTTGGGCCTTGATACCCTCGATACCCCGTACCGGATGATTGCTGCAGACGCCAACCGTTCGGGGTCTATTACTTCATTCGACATTGTTTCGCTGCGAAAATTGATCCTGGGCATCGACACCACCATCAAATCCAACACCTCCTGGCGTTTTGTCCCAGCCAGCTTTACCTTTCCCAATGCACTCAATCCATTTCAAACGGACATTCCGGACTCCATTCTGGTGTCGCCGCAAGGAGCAGATCAGTTCGGACTCCATTTTGTGGGCCTCAAAGTGGGCGACGTAAATGGTTCTGCCATTGCTGGCAGCACACAGGTGGCCGACGCCCGCTCCAACCAAAACTGGCCCCTGTGGATGAAAGACACCCTTGCAGATGCAGGCACTGTACTTGAATGGGATGTTTGGGGCGATTGTGCAACACTCGATGGCTTGCAATTGACCATTGCTGCTGCAGACAACGGCATGGTGATTGAATCGGTAACCATGTTGAATCCTGATATTTTACCCGGGCACACGCATTTGGATAAAAGTTTTCGTGTGTGTACCGAACCGGTAGGCTGGAGCAACCCAGCCGCCAGGGGGATACAACCCTTGTTCCGTTTACAATTGCGTTGGTTGCGCAAAGGCGCGTTGTCCGACATGTTGTTCCTCACGGATATGCCTACTCCGGGTTTGGCTTACCGGAATGACGGAACCCCTCTGTTGCCTGTTTTGAAATGGGGTTCGCCCGCCGCCGCCGTATCGGTACAACCCAATCCGATGGGTGCCGATGGCGCGTTTCTCTGGTGCAATACCGGAACAACTACGCCTTTTCAGTGCATGATTTACGACAACGCTGCCCGGCTGCTGGCCACTCTGGACGGGCAAACTGGCGCGCCAATGTTCCTGCCCGGTGCCATTTTTCCACAAAACGGCGTGTATTGGTGTCATGTACAATTGAAAAACGGCCAACGTTTTACAGAAAAACTGTTGGTACAAAAACAGTAGAAAAACAACCGGTTTGTATAAAGACCCGTTACATCCGCATCAATGTTGCTGCGCGTATGTCGGCCATTGATCGGCAGCCTGACAGGCCCATGGTGAGTTCCAGCTCGGCTATCCAGTTTTCAATCAGTTCTTGCACGCCTGCTGCGCCATTGATGGCTAAAGCCAAACAATACGGCCGGCCAATGCCTACGGCTTTGGCGCCTAAAGCAAGCGCTTTAAAAGCATCGGCGCCACACCGCACGCCACTGTCAAACAACACAGGCACACGGTCTCGAACCACTTCCACAATTCCGGGCAAGGCGGCAATGGCGCTGACCGATCCGTCGACCTGACGCCCGCCGTGATTAGACACATAAATGCCCGACACACCGTAATCCAGGGCTTTGCGCGCATCGTCTGGATGAAGAATACCTTTAAGCACAATGGGCAGTTGAGTGTTTTCGCGCAAAAAAGCGAGGTCGGTCCACGTAATATTGGGTCGGGAATAGATGGCCGTAAACGCACGCACTGCCTGAAGCCCAGTGCTTTGGCGCAGGTTACGCCAGAAACCACCGGGGTGTCGGCGGTTCACATTGTACAAGGTACGCAGGCCGCTTAGGGTAACACGGTTGGGGCTGGCGGTTTTGGGTAGTTGTTGCGTAATTTGTTGAAAAACAGGATCGGATGTATACTGTGCCAGACCCTGTCCTTGCAAAAACGGCAAAAAAGCCAAATCCAGATCACTTGTGCGCCAACCCATCATAGTGGTATCCAGCGTGAGTACCAAGGCTGTACAGCCACATGTCTCGGCACGTTGAAGCAGGCTTTGTACCAGTTCGTCTGAACGGCTCCAGTACAACTGAAACCATCGGGGCGACTCGTTCATGGCGGCCGCGCAAGTTTCCATGTTTACAGAAGCCTGGTTGGAAAAAATATAGGGTATGCCGGTAGCCGCTGCGGCACGGGCAACAGCCAAATCGGCTTGAGGGTGCGCCATTTCCAGGGCACCGATGGGGGCCAGAAAAAACGGCGAAGGCCATTGTTGGCCCAAAATGTCCACCCCCAGGTCCCGCTCTTCCACATTCCGGAGCATACGCGGCACAATCCGCCAGTGGTTAAAATCCGATTCGTTATCGCGCACGGTCTGGTTTTGCCCCGCCCCGCCGTTCACATAAGACCATGCCTTTTCAGAGAGCCGGATGCGTGCTTTTTCCAACAGGCCCTCATACGTGGTGGGTATCATCGGCCGAATCCCCGACGCACCTTTAGTATATATGGCGCGCTGGCGGTCCAACGCGGTAATTTTGAGCTGCATAGACAACAATCAACATTTGTGAAGAATAGATGAAAAAAAAAGACGTTATGTCAAAAACTCGTCTTTACCTTTGCTTAACATGAAAAAAAGCGAGACTCCGTTTCCCTGAGGCTCAGCATGGCAAATATGCTGCTTTTGAAACGTTTTTCAAGTTAAACCTTCTAAAAAATCAAACAACTCCACTTATGCGACCTGTTTTTCTGTTGTTCATTGCCTTATTCAATCCGTTTTCAATGCCGGTTACGCAAGCGAAAGGCGAACCGGAATACGGTAAAGCCACTTATTACGCCGATAAACTTCAAGGCCGTAAAACTGCCAGCGGGGAAGTGTACGACAAGCACAAGTTCACTTGTGCCCACAAAACGCATCCTTTTGGCACCATGTTGCGCGTTACAAGGGTAGATAACAACGAGTCTGTACTGGTTAAAGTAACCGACCGGGGGCCGTACCATGATGGTTATGTGGTGGATATCTCCCGGGCGGCAGCCGAAAAAATTGACTTGATCAAAGCAGGCACCGCGAGGGTCAAGGTGGAGGTGGTAGAGGATGATTCGCCGAACAAGCCGGCAGCCAATCCCACACCAGAATCGGTTACCAGTACGCCAGCCGCGGCAGATAATGCCGACAGCAAGGTCATGCTAAAATACCAGGGTGGATCTACGGCCTCGGCAAATGCGGCTGAGCCAGCCGCTACAGCCACTGCGAATACACAGGCCAGGCTTACTGCCACCGATGCAGGCGTGACTTCCAATTTGTATAAAATAGAAGCAAGCCCTGCCGCAAAAACCGGCTTTGCAGTGCAGGTTGCGTCCTTGTCTTATGGCACAGAGTTGTTGAATGAACTTGCCGGGCTGATGAAAAAATTTCCTGGAAAAGTGTTGGCAAACCAGATTACCGATTCGTCAAGCAACACAGTAAAATTCAAATTACTGGTAGGGCCATACACCGATAAAGCCACTGCTGAGCAAAAGCAGCGCGAAATTGCGGGCAAGGGCTACAAAAAATGCTTTGTGGTGTCGTTGAGCGAACTGTAATCAGGCCGAAAAGGAAGTTCCGCATCCGCAGGTATCGGTCGCGTTCGGATTGTTAAACGTGAACCCCCGGTTTTCCAAGCCGTGTACGAAGTCCACTTCCATGCCCAACAAGTATATGGCGTGGGCTTTGTTCATGGCCACACGCAAGCCACCGATTTCAAAAACGTCGTCGTTGGCCTGCAATTGGTCAAACGCCAACACGTAAGTAAACCCGGAGCAGCCGCCGCCTTTAACCCCTACACGCAGGCAGTAGTCGTCGGGCACATGCTCTGTGTTCCGAATGGTATGCAATTGACTCAAAGCGCCCTCCGTCAGTTGAATGGGTGCGATAACGGTTTTTTCCAAAGTTGCAGTTTCCATAATCCAGTCTCTAAAGCAATTGATGCAAAGATACCACCACATAACCTACATTCGGGTCAAAATGTTTAACAGCAGCAATTGTACCTTTGCCGCCTGTTTTTGATACAAGCCAATACATATTGCACACATGGAAATCTTTTTTGAAATACTGAAGTACACGATACCGGCGCTCATTGTATTTGCCACGGCCTATTTTTTGTTGCAACAACAGATAGACGAGCAGCAAAAAAGGTTGTCCGGTGAACTGCGCAGGGATACGTTGAAACTGACGCTTCCGCTGCGTTTACAAGCCTATGAGCGCCTTATTTTGCTGTGTGATCGGGCCGCCATCCCCAGCACCTTACTGCGGGTACGCACCCCGGGCATGAACACGGCCAACCTGCGCGGCGCACTCATGCTGGCCATAAGCCAGGAATTCGACCACAACACATCACAACAGTTATATGTATCCGATACGCTTTGGCAGATACTGCGGGTAGCCAAAGACGACACCCTCTCCCTCGTCAGCCGTGCGGCTGAAGGCCTGGATCCGAATGCCGAAGACGATGTGTATGTAGACCGGTTGTTGGCAGTGTTGGAAGAACAAGGGGAACCAGGGCCACTGCAACGCGTGGCCATAGCCGTGCGCACCGAAGCGGGCCGATTGTTTTAGGGCATGCCTGTATATAGTCTTGCTTTTTTAACTCCCCTTTTTTACCCACACGAAGCGCATTATGGGCATTTTGCTCCGGTTATCCACAAAATGTTAATAACCGACGGCGCGACAACGCGTACAAAAATCAACCCAACACTTTTCCACAAGGTGTTGGGAAGACAAAAAATGACTGTTTATAACAATGTATTATCGGATTGTAAATGGATACAGAAAAACCGGCTATATGCGCTTTTTAGTCCAACTGAAAGGCTTTGATCTTAAGGGAAACAGAATTGCTTACTACCTGAAAATCAATCCCGTTTCCATGAGGAAAAAGGGCATACACCGCTTAAAATTCCCTTTGCGGCCAATTTGCATTCGACCAGTTTACCTTTTGTGATATTATGCTTCATTGGCAATATTGCAATATAAAATTTTTCAATTCGCCGCCAACACTAATACATTTCATTATATCAGCTTTAACAGCACATTGCACTTGCAATACATATATTGATATTTTATCCTCGACAGTGTGAGCAATTTTTTATCGAAAAAAATCGAGTAAACGTAAGGTAGTTTGCAAAAAACGCTGCACCTTTGTAGCCCCGAGTTGATCGAAATCACCTCTGCAACAAATCCTTTTATTAGTCTGAACTCCATCATCCAAATACCGTTGAGCATGACAAAAGACTGCTACATGGTGTGGGACAGCTGTCTGCGTACCATCAAGAAGAATGTGACCCCACAGACTTACAAAACATGGTTTGAACCCATCAAACCGGTTTTGCTTGACAAAGACGTGCTGACCATCCAGGTACCCAACAAATTCTTTTACGAGTGGTTGGAAGAACATCATATTCACCTGATCAAGACCAGCATTCGTCAGGAACTGGGCGATCGTGGGCGGCTTGTATACCAATACCCTGATAATGGTATTCAAACACCTACGCCTGTTTTTGACCCGAAGCCCTCAGCGGATAAAGACGATGAGCCGGTACCAGGTGTGTTCTCGGCAGACACCATTCGTAATCCTTTTGTTATTCCTGGCATCCGCCGCACCAAGGTAGATCCACAACTCAACGAAAATTACACGTTCGAAAATTACATAGAAGGCGATTGCAACCGATTGGCCCGCAACGCAGGCATGGCCATAGCCGACAAACCAGGCGGAACCGCTTTTAACCCACTTGTCATTTATGGCGAGTCCGGATTGGGCAAAACACACCTTGCCCAAGCCATTGGCAACGAAATCCACCGCCGTTATGAGCACAAACAAGTGCTGTACGTATCGTCCGAAAAGTTTACAACACAAGTGGTGCAGTCGATTAAAACCAACTCTACCAACGACTTTGTGACGTTTTATCAGATGATCGACGTACTGATCATCGACGACATACAATTCATCTCTGGCAAACAGAAAACGCAGGAAATCTTTTTCCATATTTTCAACCAGTTGCACCAAAATGGCAAACAGGTCATCCTGACGTCCGACAAAGCCCCCAAAGACCTTGTCGGCATAGAAGACCGCCTGATTTCCCGCTTTAAATGGGGATTGAGTGCCGACTTGCAGGCACCCGACCTCGAAACGCGCATGGCCATCCTGGAAATGAAAATTCAGCACGAGGGCGTGGATATTCCAGGCGACGTGCTGGAGTTCATCTGCTACAACATCAAAAACAACATCCGAGAACTGGAAGGTGCCATGATCTCCCTCCTGGCCCAGTCTACCCTCATCCGCCGCGATGTAGACCTCGACCTGGCCCGCGAAGTGATCCGCAGCTTTGTGTCAAACATCAACAAAGAAATCACCGTAGAATTCATACAGGAACTGGTGGCTGACCACTTCAGCGTCCCCGTCGATCGGCTAAAACAGGAAACCCGCAAACGAAATGTCGTCATTGCTCGTCAGTTGTCTATGTATTTGGCCAAAAAATTGACCAACAAATCACTCAAAGCCATCGGCGACATCTTTGGCGGCCGCGACCACTCTACCGTCATCTATTCCTGCAAAGCGGTGCAGGACATGATGGATACCGACGCCCTTTTCAAAGACACTGTGGGTGAGCTGGAAAAGAAGATCAAAATGAGCCTAAACGCTTAAAGGGTCACCACTCAGTCTTTTTTTACCACTAAGGCACTAAGAAACACTAAGGTTCACTAAGAAATACCAAGGATTGATCATCGAATCTTAGTATTTCTCAGTGAACCTTAGTGTTTCTTAGTGCCTTAGTGGTAAAAGACCTAGTGGTAAAAGTGTTTTTAGTGGTCAATCACTCTATCGGAGCAGCGTCACATCTCCTTTGTAGACAATCTTTTCGCCATCAATAAACCGAACCAGGGCGTAATAAACATACACGCCGGGTACCAAATCTTCTCCGTTGAGTTGTCCGGACCAATAGACCGATGGGTCATTGGGCAGAAAATCGGTTGCCTCAAATAGTTTCTCGCCCCAACGGTCAAACACCATAAACGATTCTACAGACGCCACATCGGTACCGCCATACACCTGCAGTACGTTGTTCAGGCTGCTGTTGGGTTGTATGACATTCGGAATATACACACGCCGGGGTTTCTCCACAATAATGGCTATGCGGTCAGTGGCCACACAACCATTGGTGTCCACCACCTGAATGCCAATAAACCTGGACTCCAGGGTCAAAAACTCCTGCAAGGGCGTTCCTGCACGCAAGGTGTCCATCAACGGCGACCAAATCAAGGTGTCAAGGGCTGAAACGGATGTGGTCAATTGCGCCTCTACGACAGCGGGGTCGCCCATGTTCAATTCAAGATCAGGGCCCAACTCTACGCTCAACAAAGCTGCAGCGGCAACCATGAGCGTATCCGAAGCCCATTCACACCCGTTGGCATCCTGCAACCGAATGGTGTATGCTCCGGGTTCAAGCGATTGAAACTGCGTTTGTGCCGTAAATGGCCCACCGTTTAAAGAGACCAAAACGGGTGGATGCGAACTCTGGATGTTGTTCACCGTTATGCTGCCGTTGTTATCGCCAAAACATGCTTCCGCTTGTTTTTCTATTGACTGTGCAACGGGCACTTCAGC
This sequence comes from Saprospiraceae bacterium, assembly GCA_049317805.1. GTDB lineage: Bacteria > Bacteroidota > Bacteroidia > Chitinophagales > Saprospiraceae > M3007. The sequence goes on along the minus strand of JBMOHO010000008.1, from coordinate 306 downwards.
GTCGGATTCCACCACTGCTACATCGGTATCCGAGCAACCTTCCACAGTGGTCACCATAAGCGTGTAAGTGCCTGGTGTATCCACAGTTAAAGTGATGTTTGTACCCACCAAGGTGCTGCCCAGGAACCATTCATAAGCCGCATTGGCCGTAGTGCCTGTGCCCCCCAAAGTTGCGTTTATGGCATTGCAATTCAGCAAATAATCCGGCCCTGCGTCAGCCACCGGTACCGGATGCAGTACAACACCAACGGTAGCAGAGGCGTCCTGGCAAGGTGCCAATGCCGGCACGGTATACCGGAACTGATA
>JBMOHO010000007.1:0-27324 GCA_049317805.1 Saprospiraceae bacterium | reverse complement strand
TTTAACAGGACAAATGTACGTCCAAAGTTACGGGTATTCAAGTGCCTGAAGACAAATGTTAAAAACATTCACCAACTTTGTCAGTTCATTAACATATAGAAACTAACGCACAATCGTTACATCTCCGTGTTTGTTTATCTCAAGCATCCTGCCGCAAAAGTCAATGGCCGCGTCTACATGCCACACAAAAACAGCCGGATCCATCAGTTTTTCCTGCAAGTACCCGTTCCAGCCGTCGCTAAAGTCTTTGGTCTGGAACACCAGGTTGCCCCATCGGTCGTACACTTCCAATTTAAAACGAACCACTTTGGCACCGCCCGGGAAAAATACGCGGAACAATTGATTCAGCGTTTCGTTCCCTTCCGGGTGAAATACGTTCGGTGCATACAACAAGCCCTGCTCGGCGGACAGTGGTTCGAGGCGGACCAGCGCCTCATCTCGTACAACCTCGCAAATGTTCCGCACTTCTACCCAAACAGGCCCAGGCAATGCAACGGTGTTCGACGGCAAGGTGGAACCGTCCCACCAAAGCCAAGATAAACCCGTAGTATCTCCCGACAAGACAGGCTCGAGCAATACCTGATTGGAATCGCAGTCCAATATGCCGTCCATTAATTCCATTTGAAGGGAAGCGCGCTCCGCCAAAGTGGTATCCAGGGTGCTTACACAACCGTTGGCGTCTTCAGCGGCAACCGTATACGTGCCCGCCCCCAGATTTTCAAACAACAGGCTGTCTTGAAATGCGCCTCCATTCAAGGCATACATCCACGGCGGCGTACCCCCGTTCAGGTTTTCGATGACAATGCTGCCATCTGCGGCATTGGAACAAGGCGGGGTGGCTGCCAGAGAAAAAGTGGTTTCCGGCCACGCCGATATCAATACCGTCACGGTGGAGTCGCATCCCTCGACACTGCCCAGCACTACATCAGTACTGCTGCCCGGATATAATATCAACCCTGCATACGCAAACGAATCATTTGGGCAAACAGTCACCTCAAACAAGGACGAAAGTGGTGGAAAAGCGCTGACTGAAATGACCAGCGTCGAGTCGCAACCAACTGCGTTGTTCAACGTAAACGAAGCAGAACTGCCGGGCAATATGGTGACGCCCTGGTACACGAAACTGTCGCCGAAACAAACCACCGGATTCAATGAGCCCGTAGTGGGCAACAACTCTTCGACTACAACAGTCACGGTTGAATCACAACCCTGAAAAGTGTTGTATTGGAAATTGACAGTGCTGCCAGCCGGCACATCAACGCCAAAATGGGTATAGAATTCGCCGGAACACGCAGCGGCATACAAGGTGTCGACACGGAAGGGCAAGGCATCTACGACAACCGTCACGACCGAATCGCAACCTGCCGAAGTGGTGTATTGAAACAATTGAGTGCTTCCGGCCGCTACCGGCACGCCAAAATGGCTGTAAGTCGAATCGGTACAAGCCGACACATTCAGCGTTTGACTAAGGTTGATAAACGTGTCCACGCTGACCGTCACAATGCTGTCGCAGCCATTAGGCCCGGTCAGCGTCACGGCAGTGGTTTCGCCTGCGGGTAAATTGACCCCCGCATACAGGTACGTCGAACCCGGGCAAATACGCACACTCAGTTGAGTCATTGCCGGCAAAGTTGCAGCAACATTTACCGTTACCAGGGAATCGCATCCGCGTGTCGTGGCTAAAGTAAACACCTGGCTGCTGCCTGCCGGTACCTGGACACCATTATATGTGTATGCGCCGCCCTGACAAGCCGACGCACCCAGTACGGAATTGCCTAATGGCCAGGAGGCTACCTGAACCGTCACCGTAGAATCGCATCCGGCAAAATTGGTTAACACAACCGCCTGGGTTTGTCCGGCTGGAATATTGATTCCGGCATAGTTAAACACACGTCCCGCGCAGGCACCAGTGTCCAAAACAGCGGTGGAGGAGGCGCGCGTTGCCACATTTACCGTTACGAGGGAATCGCAACCAACCGCATTGTTCAGGGTGACTATGCCGCTCTGACCGGCTGGAATATCGACGCCGGCGTAGGTAAACTTGCTGCCCGCGCAGGCGCTTGTATCCAATACGGCGGCAGACGGTAAGCGTGTTGCCACTTGTACGGTAACCAGTGAGTCGCAGCCTTGAGCCGTTTGATATGTAAATACCTGCGTAGAGCCGGCAGGCATTTGTGTCCCAAAATAATCATAGCTCTCGCCACTACACGCCGAGGCGTTAAGGGTGCTGTTCAAAGGGGGGCAAACAGAAAAGACGACAAGGTGCGCCACACTGGCGTCGGCGTCACAGCCCACCAGCGCAGCTGTGTCATTGCCGATAACCACTTGCCAGCCCGCTGGAAGCAACGCCGTGTTCAGGGCAGTGGTGTACGTATTGGCGACAATGTTCGGAAATACAAAATTACCGATGACGTTCGATGCCGTGGTGTCTATTGCTACGCCATTGTTAAGCAACAATACCGGAATGTTGGAAATAAGCGTATCAGCCGGATCAATGACGCCATTTTGGTTGACGTCTGACCAAACTTGTCCGGAAATTTGACCGAAACCGTCCAGTACGGTAAGGTTTACCGGGTTGCTCTGCGCTGTACAACCCCGGGTATCGGTTAATACGGCATAATAGTCGCCGCTGAATTCCGGAATCAATTCCGGTTGGTTAGAGCCGGGCAAAAGCACCCCGTTCAGGTACCATTGCCAGGAAACAATATCGGGTAAATTGGGCACACAGAGCGTGTCGGGTTTGCATTGGGTCAAACATCCGTCGGGCAAGGTTTGTACCGGTGGTGCCGGAAACACCGACAAGCGGTTGCTTTCCGTGGCACAGCCCAACGCATTGCTTACGCGGAGGAAATACTGTCCGGGTTGCTCTGTTACCAGTGATGCGCCACTGATGCCCGTGTTCCAGTTGAATACCCAGTCGGGCTGTACAGGGCCAGTATAAGACAAGGTGTTGGCTTGTCCGGCGCAGATGCCGCTGGCCGTAATGGCAATGTCATCCGGACGCGGATTGACGATCACCACAAAAGGGGCGCTCTCCGACGTACAACCTGTGAGCGGGTCGGTGGCTACCACCGTATACGTGTAAGTGCCGGTAGTCAGCTGGTTGTTCCGCGTTTCTGAAAAAATATTGGTGGGACCGGTGATGCTATTGGACCACACATAGGAATACGGGCCAGTACCAAATGCCCGCAGGATCACATCTTCCCCTTCACAAACCGTCAATGGCGAAGCGGTGGTGCCGACAACCTGGCCCAAACTGTTGGTTTGAAGCGCTTTTATGACTTCGTCCGGCCGATCTATCACGTTGACGGCAACCGGAGGCGGCACCAATGTGCATCCAAAAGCATTGGACACCATGACCGTATATGTGCCCGAAGCATTCACCTGAATGCTCTGCGTGGGTTCATTGGTCGACCATCCGTAAAAACTTCCCGGTGGCGCTTGTAATGTGATGGATTGGCCTTCACAGATGGGCGCAGGTGCGTTGGGTGTGATGATGCCCGACAGGTCGTTTGGGCTTATGTCTACATCAACAGAAGTTTGGGAGACACAACCATATACGTTGGTGGCAGTAGCGACCACTGTATACGTTCCGGGTACGTCAAAACGGTGGTAAACCAGGGTGCCTACGGCCGCATTATTGACGCCACTTGTCGGGTTTCCAAAATCCCAGACAATCTCCGCAATTTGTAGGGAGCCACCCGCTGGAAATGGGGTAGCCAGGTCGGCGCATCGCGGATAAACGCCGCCTATCGGGAAGGGTGTGGGCCCTGGAATGTAGACAGAATCCTGAAAAGTGGAAATGCAGCCACTTTGCGCCATGACGGTAAACGTGACTGGAAATGCAGGCGGGTTTAAGGGAAAAGTGTGGGTGGGATTTTGCAACGACGACTGATTTGCCGCACCGGAGCCGGGGTCGCCAAAGTCCCAGTCCCAGTTGTTGACGTTGGCTCCCGGTAGTATGCTGCTGATGTCTTCAAATGGGGTAGCCGTTTCGGCACAGGCAGGCGCGGCATCAAACCGGGCCACCACTTCCACGCGCACCGAGTCAAGCAGGGTACAGGTAGCTCCATTGGTCAATTGCGCTTGCATGACAACCATGTAAATGCCTGCATTTGGAAACGATTGCCCCGTTTTATCGCCATTCAGAACAGACAATACGGCACCTCCGGAGATGCCGGTGGTCCAGGTTGCTGAGCCAGGAACGTACAATGGGCCCGGCACGACCTCAAACCCAAAAGTGTCGCATCTTGGTGTGGCATCAATGGCCAAACCAACCGAACCCGGGGGGCAAGACGGGCCTTGGCTCGGGAAAGCTACCGGTGGGCCGCCACAATACGAAAACAACGTAATGGGGCCGGCAGTGGCTGTACATCCCTCTGCGTTCGTTGCTTGTACGGTAAATTGGCTGTATTGATTGGTGGAATAGGTGTTTGCATTTACCCCCAAAGCCACGCCATCCTGAAACCACTCGTATGTGTAATTGCCTTGTACGCCCGTGAGTGCTTGCATGGTAACGGTGAGGGAATTGTTGCAAAAACCGGTTGGGTCAGCGGTGCTAAGCGACAAATTGGGCACAGGATATTCAGCAACAGTGAATTCCTCGCTGGCCTTACAGCCGTTGAAATCTTCCAGAAAAACCACATAACTGCCCGGTCCGACCACCAGAAAACTGGTGTCATCAAGCAACAACTCATTATCGTCGTACCAGAAAGAACGGAAATAATCGACGTCCAGTTTGGCCGTATCCGTACCGCCGGGGCAAACGCCTGCCGGTATGGTGAGCTGTGGTACCGGTCTGTCGTACACGTTAAGCGGGAACGTGCTGATGTGCCCGCATACCTCCAGCACAACACTCGCCGGGCCGGGTTTTTGCCAATATATTCGTATGCCATTGCTGCCCAGTCCCCCTTGAAATTCACCGGCATCGGCAGGTACAATGGACCAGTTGTAGGTGATGTTGGGTATTTTTTTTACTTCAAAATAACCCACCACTTCGGTGCAATGCCGGTTGATGCCGCTAATGGGCAAGGGCATTACTTCCATGACCGCAAGAAACGCAGTGTCGGAAGGGCAGTTTTGGCCGTCGGTAGACACTTGTACGGCGGTTAGGCTATAAGGGCCGCTGGACGTCCAGGTGATGTTCACCGGGTTTCCGGTAATGGTACCTGGCGCTCCCGGGCCATCGCGCACGGTCCATTGTATTCGGGCACCCACGGGCAAACCGGTGGCTTCGTATGTAAAGGCCGTATTTGGGCAAATCATGGTGGGCCCGGCTATGGCGGTGGGGCGGGCTGGTAAGTCTGACACCAGAACAGACCATTGCGCTTGCGTATTGCACACTTGTGTAGGGTCGTCTGGTTCAGCAAAAAGCCGATACAAGCCAGGTCCCGCATTGAACGGAACCGTTACAGCTGCTGTTGCCACAGGCGAGTTCCAAACGATATTCCCGGAGGCGTCTCGTAGCCGCCAAAAACAATTCTGGTTGCCACCTGTAGGCACCCGTTTGGCGGTAAAGCTGGCGGAGTTCCCTGCGCACACCTCTACCGGCCCATTGATGACAAAGGAGGGTAAAATCCGTACGCCGATTGAATCCTGGCCGCCACAACCCAGATAACAGTTGGCGTATTCCACGCTGATCCACCGGGTCAGGTTCGGATTGGCATTGCTGCCCCATTGCACGGTGATGATGTTGGTGCCTTGTCCTTCTATGATGGTACCGCCGCCGGAAAGTGTCCAGTTGTATTCAGTACCGCCGTATGCCTGGATGCTGTACACCGAACGTTCGTCTGCACAAACAGTTTCCGGGCCGGAAATTTCCGGAAGGTCGTCCAGCACCGGTACGCTGAATACGATGGGCAGGGGGCAGCTTGAGCCGGAGCAGGGCTGCAGTTCGTATTGCACCAGGCCCGTAGGGCCATTGTTCCATTGGATGGTAATGGTATCCACCCCCGGACTGCCACCACCCAGGATGACCCCGTTGGTCACCGACCAGTTGCTGATGGGGCAGCTGGTCGTGGCGCTATAAGTGACCACTTCACCGGGGCACAGTGTACCGATACAGTCCAGCGCTGCCGGATCTGTGGGCAATACTTTGACGAGCAACTTCGTGGTATCTGAACAAGAACAGGCACTCAGGGCCACCAGGGTAACTTCAAATGCTCCCGGATTATCAAATACGTGCTGGGGGTTAACCTGGGAGCTTACGCTGTTGTCGTCGCCAAAATACCATTGAAAAATATCGGCATATTGGCTCTGGTTTTCAAAAAAGACGAGTTGGCTGGCACAAACACTCAGGGTATCCGCAACCGCATTGGGCTGAGTGCCGAAAGCGGCAACGGGTTCATCAATGACGGTTACACACAGAGAAGCCTCCCCGATGCAACCGGTTTGAGCGCCGGTAACCACGGAAACCGATCCATTGCCTGGTTGCCCCCAAGTGACGGAGACAGATCGCCCGTCGGGGCTGATGGAAAAGTCGGTTGAACCGAAAACCGACCATTGGCTGCCGGTAGAGCCGCCCGGATTCCCGGAATACGATAAATAGTATGTGACGGTCGTATTGGGGCAAACGCGTTCGCAGAGCGCCACGGTGTCGGGGCACAAATTGGCATTGGTGGATAAAATTTGAATGGGGACGTTGGGCTTCACGGCAAGAACGAACGTGTCTATATACGAAGCGCCATTGGCATTGGTTACAGTTACCCCGTATAGGCCACCTGCACAAACAGTGATCGGATTAGTCGTGCCGCCGTTTGACCAGAAGTAGGTTAAAGGAGTGCCAATGGTGGGAGAGCCCGACACCGACAACTGAGCGCAATCGCCTTCGCAAATGGACGGAGGGCCAATGATGGTTATGACGTCGTTTTGGGCGGTAGCAAAGTGTGCGAGACACAAAAACGCCAAAAGGGCTTTGATCAGCTTTTTCATCTTTCCATGTAAGATTAAGTAATCAGGTGAGTGCCGGAAAGATACGCACAAGCGCAAACGCGCTGCTTATGAAAACTGTATATTAACTTTTAATCAGTTCAATTTGTCGGGTACCACCATTTCAAAAACAGGCACCACCGCTTCAAAAAGCGATTCGTCGGCCATCCGACACATCAAAAAGGCGCCCGACATGCGTCCTATTTCCGTATACAGGTTGCAAAAAGAAGAATAGCTGTGCGTTTTGCCCGGCTCCAACACCGGTTGGAGGCCTACTACGCCTTCCCCTTCTACTTGTCTGCACCGGCCATCGGCGTCTTTAATGCGCCAGAAACGGCGCAACAACTGCACTGTATGCAGCGAACCGTTCTCGATGACGATGTGGTACCCAAATATGTATTTATGCTCCATTGGATTGGAGTGGTTGGGCAGGTATTGCGTTTCTACCGTTATCCGGATGCCGTTATTCGTCAGCGTATTCATATCACTTCTATAAAGCAGAAACATGCCGGATTGTTCAAAAAAAAGCCGAGCGCAGACTTTCCTGGCTCGACTGGAAACGAAATTACTAAACACGGGTAATTTTTTGATCTCGCACAAATGGTGGTATATGGACTACAACGTGCGCAAAAAGTTTATCAAGGCCTGTTCGCTGATCGAAACGGGTGTAAGTGGCGTTTCACTATTGGTTCCAATTTCTGTGTTGAAGTTGCCTAACTCATAACCGGAATCCAATTTTGTGGTGGAAATAACTTGGACAGGATAACCCACCGGTGCCTGTGGATAACAGAATGCCGTGCTGCCTGGAGCGGCCTTCAGCGCTGCCACGGCATTTACGCCTTCAAAAACGATGTATGCGCGTGTATTTTGAACATTGTACGGGGCGTCCAACTGTACACAAAAGGTGGAGGCTGTCGAGTTAAAGACCGGGCGCGCGCAAGCAATCCATCCAAGGCGGTCAACAACCAATTCATAGCCCTTTTGAAGGTTCTGCCCCACTGGCCATTCTGCAAAATATGCCGGCTTACCGGGAAATGCCCAACGGGTAAAAGCGGAATCAGAAGCGGTACTGCTGAAGTAGGTTTGGTAATCGTCGTCTAAAGTGGCGGTGTTGACGGGCACGCGCAACAACATGATCCTGTCGGTGCGCAATTTCACAGGTGTATCATCGCAAAGAAACCGTAGTTTCACCATCACCACTGCATCCAGCAATTGACCGGCTTCCGCTTCTGAATGAAGCCCGCGGGCGAGCATATCGCCCTGTTTGCGCACTTCAGTTACTTCAATGTTCAGGGTGTTGCAAGTGCTGCTGGACAGGGGTTGGCCACCCTCGTCGGTCAGCAGATTCTCCGTATCGGTCAAAGACAGGAGCATGCCGCTGGGTGTGCTCAAAAGGGTATCAGGGATTAAACCCGAGAGGGTGAATACCGTAAACAAGGAAGGATCAGGCACTTCCGTCAACAATTGATCGAGCGCATCGAGCGTCCGTTCATAAGGGCGAAAGCCATCCTCATCCTTGCGGCAGTGCCACCCGCTCAGGAGGGTCAAGGTGCTTAGTAATGCGTATAGCAGGGTATTGTTACGATTCCGTCTCATGGTTGCTTGTATCAAGATGCCTCAACTCGGCATTGCGCTGCTTGCTTATGGGCATTATTACACTAATTAATGATTTAAGGGAAAATGCGGGTGATGCCGAACCGTAATCCGCCAAAACCATAACGTTGAGTGAGCGGATAGCCCGATGCGGACACCGGTTGAAGCACCTGACGATAATACGGTTCCACAAACAACCGGGTTCGCGGCTGCAGATGATAAAACCATTGTACGCTACCTCCTACACTCAATCCGACACGGTCTTTGAAAGGCGGAGGGCTGGCGTCGGCAATGGAAACGGGTTCCAACTGGGTAGAAAGCATGTCGCCCTTTTTCCAGAACAACACGTTTAGCATCACGCCTCCGTGTACACTAAGGCCCGAACGACGCCCCCGAACTTCTACGCCAGCCTCCAAAGGCAGATCAAGCATCCCAAAACGGTTGTAGGTTTTGGTGTAATCATCGCCATATTGAATGTCCAGCGTGTCTATGATGGTGACCTCTTTGTTGTCGATCCATGTCGTCGTGGCACGGGTGATGACCTGTATGGAGTTTGGATCGGCATATTCAAACAACTCTACAAACTGCTCGTAATGCAAACCGCTGCGCAGCATAAAATGGCGGCCCAATACAACCGTGCCGCGCACGCCGGCATTGAAGGCCCAATCCTGGGTTTCCGTTTTTAGGCGGCTGTTGAGCAGAGCTTGTCCCGAAGCGTTGTCGGCCTGCAGGCTTTTCCGCGCCATAGAGGGGCCGAGGTATGCATCGAACATCCAGATGGGGCTTTTGTCCTGGAACGGATAACAATAATTGGTGGGCTGTTTGTGCCGAACCGGTCGCACCCGAACACCCGGTCCAATGTTTGGCGGAGTGGTTTGCGTGGCGAAGGCCCGATGCTCTAATTGACACAACAGTTCAACCCGGTTAAAGTCTGTTGACGCCATAGGCAGCGTTTCTGGCACCACTTCTCCCACTTCTCCCACGATTGCCGGCAAGGGTAAGGGTTGTGCGGCGCTGAATGGTAGTTTGACTGCGCCCTTTCCGACCGTTTGGACAGACTTGTTTTGGGTAGCCGAACCCTGGCCTGCGGTTTGAACCGGTAATGCTGCTTTCTGTTGGGAAAGGTTTGAGGGCTTGGCCGAACCTGCTGTTTCCGTTGTCGGCGTATGTACAGGTATGGGATGATTTATGGCGGGTTTCGATGTGTAGTGGAACACATAGAACAATCCCCAGGCCATTCCGGCCATGGCCAGGGCACGTAAAAACCATACGGCGTAGAACCGCCGCCGCCGTTTGCGCAATTCAGCTTCAATATTAGGCCAAACGTGCGGTGGTGGAGGCACCACCATATCGTGGAGCCGCTGGTAGAATTGTTCGTCTATATCAGGCGGTTGGTTCATGCTCAAAAAGATGCAAGCTCGCGGGTTTCCGCTGCTTATGGTTTATTAACTTTGTGTAAATGCTCCAGTTGTTCGATCAACCAGCGGCGGGCCTTGGTCAGTTGGGAACGCGATGTGCTTTCCTGGATGCCAAGCAGCTCGCCGGCTTCGGCGTGTGAATATCCTTCAATGGCTACCAAATTGAATACCAAACGATATCCTTCAGGCAAACGATTGATCAAATGAAGCAATTCCGTTTCAGAAAGGTTCGACATGGCATCGGGTTCGACGTGCACATCGGGGAGTACCTCATAGCCGCTGTGCTCCAGATCAAAGCGCTGGCGCTGGTATGCGCGCAGGCAGGTGTTGACCATGATGCGCCGAATCCAGCCTTCAAACGAGCCTTGAAACTGAAATTGCCCCAGTTTGTCGTACACCTTTAGAAAGCCTTCCTGCAGCAAATCGCCGGCATCCGAAGGGGTACGGGCGTACCGCAGGCATACAGCGTACATCTTGCCGGCATAGCGCTCGTACAAGTGACGCTGGCACTGCGCAGATCCGCGCAGGCATCCCCGGATGAGTTCGGATTCTGTCAAAACGGATTAGCCGTGGTTGAGCGGGAGAGGAGAAGCTGGTTTTGTCGGGGTTCGTCCCGGCTAAGGTACGTTGTTTAACAGATGCTTTGCAAGCTCAAAACGCTGCCTTGACCGGATTTGGCCGGATGGTTGGGGTTTATTTACCTGCACCCCCACAATTTCTTTGCTCCCCCGACCGTTTTCAAGCCAACGTTAATCCTACCTTCTACAGCAAACCGATCCCTTATGGCAAGTGCTGCAAACAAAATCCTGCTGGTCGAAGACGACCAAAACTTCGGTGATGTCCTGCGTTCATACCTGGATATGAACGACTATCAGGTCACACTCGCTACCGATGGCCAACTTGGCCTGGAAGCGTTTAAAAAAGGTGCCTTTGATTTATGCATCTTTGATGTGATGATGCCCAAAAAAGACGGCTTCTCCCTCGCCCGCGAAATTCGCGAGCGCGATACCGATGTACCCATTATTTTCCTAACGGCCAAAACCATGAAGGAAGATGTGTTGCAAGGCTTCCGCATTGGTGCCGACGACTACATTTCCAAACCGTTTAATTCCGAAGAGCTTCTGATGCGGATTCAGGCCGTCCTCAAACGGGTGAACAAAGCAGCTGACCCGCGCGACGACCAGCGCGAGTTTGTCATCGGTAAATTTCACTTTGATTATCCGCTCCGCATGCTCACTTTTAATGGCATCGCAGCCGGTGAAGACACCAAGTGGAAATTAAGCCCTAAAGAGGCCGATCTGCTCCGGCTATTTTGCAAATACCTCAATGACATCACACCCCGATCGGAGGCCCTGAACAAAATCTGGCACGAAGACAATTATTTCACCGCCCGCTCTATGGACGTTTTCGTGACCAAACTCCGCAAATACCTCGCTTTGGATCCCGCAATTGAAATTGTCAACATCCACGGCAACGGGTTTCAGTTGCTGGTGAAAGATGCTGCGTCAAGGTGATGGGATTTGCGATTTGGGATTTCGGATTTCGGACATGGGTATGATGGGTTAATTGCTGAATGGTATTGCTCTGGGGCCGACAAATCGGCTTTTCCCTTATGATCTTGTTTCAAGCGGCATTATTTTTGGGTTATTTACTAAATCCGGGGCTATACCCTGAGACAAGTGCATTAACCTGAAAATCAGCCATGAATAAAGTTGTTTTAGCATTACTCGTTTCTGTTTTTGGATCGGTCATCGCGGTTGCACAGCACCAGCAGGACACCATCCCCCCTGTACTGACTTGTAAAGCGCTTGTTCAGAACAACTTTTACGTAAACAATAATTGTATTCCACCGGCCATATCGGCATTTGATTTAATCGATACCTTGTATGATGATCAGGGGGCGGGTGCGCTGCTTGAAGTCGGTATTCGAAAAAAATGCACTGGTATCGGCTTCCCGGAATATTCCACCATCTCCACATATTACGCTGAGGTTTTCCACCCTCGTGCTGTCGAAATTTGGGCGCGGGATGAAGCAGGCAATATTGCTTATTGTGAAACGGCGTTTAAGATTTTTGACGCAAGTGACTTTTGCGACCCGTCAACCAGTTTGGCTGCCGAGACCGCTTGGAAAACCGCACTGCCGGGCGTTATAGGCCATTTTTCCGTTTTTCAATGCGGAGGAGACACTGTCACGATGGCTTCGTGGCCTACAGTGGCTTATCCAAACTTACCTGAAGTTGCTTATTGGAGCAATTTTGGATATTTTACAGGGACGCCCGGCGATTCTACGGTCGTCTATTTTGAGAAAAACACCAACCCGCTCTACGGCGTTTCTACGGCTGACCTGGTCGAGATACAGAAGCACATCCTGGGCTTGAAACCATTTACCTCTCCTTATCAACATTTAGCCGCCGACGTGAACTTGGACGGCCAGGTGACAACCTATGACGTGGTGTTGATTCAAAAATTGATTTTGGGTGTATTGACCGAATTTCCCCAGGGCCGCTCCTGGCGCCTCGTACCAAAGCAATACCAATTTTCATCTCTCAATCCAATTTCACCTGTGCCGCCCGACCAGTTGATGTTCGAAAGAACAGTGGAGGTAAGGGCGAACCATTTTGACCTTGTTGGCGTTAAACTCGGCGATGTTAATTTTTCGGCCGATCCAACACAATAAAAATCAGCGTATTAATTCCGATTTGATGGGGCCGACGCGCGCCCTCCAAAACTGTCGAAGGTCTTTTTGGGGCAACCGGCACAAGTAGACTCTGATGCCTCGTTCACGGGCCATGGGTACCTGAAGCGAGTCGATCAGTCGGGTTTCGGCAAACAAGGCCTTGACATCGTCTCCCAATTCGTCGTTTATATAAATCATGCTGTGTATTCCGGTAGGCAAATCAGCTGGCACCCATAGCCGGTAGCTATCGGAGAAACTGACGACAGGTGGAGGGTCAATGGCCTGGCAAAATTGCTCCACAGCGCCTGCCTGTCCGTAGTTTTCTGCGTATATCATTAGGCTTTTCCGATCTCCAGCTTGCACAATGGCGCTGTCTACAATGGCAGCCAGTTCGGGCCAGCCCAGCATATCCGCATAATCCTGTGGCAACTCGTGCAATTGCCCGTCTTCCCAACGCACCGCTCCTGCAATGCCCAGTCGCCGAAAATAATCTGCCAGCGGCTCAGGCTTCATCACAGGCAATCCGACCGGTATCAGCGGGAGTGAAGCAGCGACCAGGAGCACCCAAAACAGCGACCTGGCCCATACGGGCTTCAACAGTTTTTCCCAGGAAACGGCACCGGCGGCAAACAACACCGGATAAGCGCCGAGGGTGTAGTAACTCTTGCCGCTCAGGCCCAAAAAGGTCAGCAGCACAACGATGTAAAACCATCCAATCGGGCGGTAACGGCGCAATTTGGGGGCCAACAACAACCCGACAAGCCCTAAAAGCCACAGCAAAACACCCGGGCCGTGCATCAACAGCTGGTCGGTCAGGTAAGCCAGTGGCTCAACATGATGCAGTTGGGTTTCCGCCAATTCATGCAGATGCGTCCAGGCCGGAAACCGGTGCTCCCATTGCCACAGCAGGTTGGGCGCTACGCAACCCAGCGCGATCCCCGCCGCTTCCCATGGGCCAGACCGCAGGAGCTGTTTGCGTTCGGCAGTCAACACCATGGCCACCAACATGCCCCAGCCCAGAAAAACCAGGGTATATTTGTTCATGAGCCCCACACCCATGGCCAATCCGACAAGCCACCACCACCGCCCGTTGCGCGACCACAAGTACCTCAGCCAGGCATACAAGGCGAGGTTCCAGAAAAAAATGTCAAATGGAACAGGCTGCAGCATCGAAAATGCGCGCAACCAGGCAATGGACAACAGCATGCCTGTTCCGCACACAACAATTGCCCATGTTTTCCCGCCAAGGCGCCAAACGGCGTCCAGTGTCATCCCCATGAGTCCTGCTCCAGCCAGGGCGGGCAAAAGCCGGGTCGCCCACAAATCGGGGCCAGGCAACGCTGCTGCCAGACATCCCATGATGCCGATAAAGGGCGGATTGGACCAAAATCCCCAGTCAACATGCCGCCCCAACGCCCGGTACAACAATTCATCGCGCTGAAAGCCCAACATCTGTGCACTTGCAGCGTGAACAAACAACTTGAGCAGGGCAAAACCCCACACCAACCGCCAGGGGTAACTTGTTTTCATTGGTTTGGGTCTTTCATGCAAAATAATGATGCAAGATATGGCCAAAACTCAAAACTCAAAACTCACCACTCAAAACTCACCACTCAAAACTCACCACTCAAAACTCACCACTCAAAACTCAAAACTAAAAAAACCGCCTTCGCTGCATATACCAGTACAAAAACCCGGTGAACAAGGCGGTAAACAGGACGGTCAGGTAAAAAAAGACGGGACGTTCGGGCAGCCCGTTGGGAATGTTCATGCCCAGGAGCGAGGAAATCAGGGTAGGCACAGCCAACACCACTGTAAGCACAGTCAGGCGATGGATTACCACGTTCAGGTTGTTCGAAATGATGCTTGAATAGGCGTCCATGGTGCCGTTGAGGATGTTGGTGTACACATTGGACATGGAGAGCGCCTGCGAGTTGTCGATGATGATGTCTTCAAAAAGCTCTAGCAAGTCTTCGTCGCTATTGATGTGCAGAAAGTCCGTGCGTTTCATTTTCATTTTCAACAACTCATTGGCATTTAAGGAGTTGACAAAGTATACCAGGCTTTTTTCGATGGCCAGCAACTGTTTGAGTTCGCTGTTTCGGCTGGAATGCATGAGTTCTTTTTCGATGCGGTTGCGGCGCAGGTTGAGTTGCTTGAGGCAGGAGAGGAAAAAGAGCACGTTTTGTTCCAGGATTTGGAGCACGAAACGCTTTTCGTCGGCCGGATTGAACACCCGGACTTTTTGATCCAAAAAACCTTGAATAACCGGTGTTTCTACAGCCGAAATGGTGATAAAGTGTTCAATGGTAAGTAGAATGCCTATGGGCACGGTAATGAAAATGGCTTCATTTTCATTTTCCTCGTTTACATTGAGCACGGGTGTATTGATGAGGATGAACCGCACCTCTTCGTCGCGTTCGTAACGGGCGCGTTCTTCCAGGTCGAGGGAGTCGGTTAAAAATACAGGGTCGAAGCCAAAACGGCGGGCAAAGTCTTCCAGTTCCTCAGGTGCAAATGGAGGCGTTAGGTTGATCCAGCAACCTGGTTCGGGCTCGCCCATCTCGACGAGCCGTCTTTTTTCGCGTACATAATATCGGATCACCGTCCATACAGGGAAAAAATGGTGAAAAATAATGAGGTTTGGTACTCTGAGCAGTTTGTTCGGGAATGTATTTCCAAACATCGCCCTTGTAAAGGACGCAAAAATACACCGATCCAGCCGGACAAATACCATGCGCCGCAGTTTTCATCCAAAAAATGGAAAAAAGGCTTTTCAGGCATTTCTGATGAGGATACGGATTTTTTTCCAAATAAAGTTGCGTGGTTATAAATTATTTTCCTAATCTTGCAGTGCCATTTTAGTAATGCGCTCTTCACAAAAATCCTTTTAATCGCCTTTGGTTGGCATCCGGAACAAATAACACCGCATGTGTGCAGCGTCTTTTGTTGTACATGTATCTACACTCAACTACTTTACCAGGCATAAGCGATTTAACCGCATTTGCCGCCAAACTAAACCAAACCACCGCGTATGCGCCTTTTTACTGCTCTATTCGTCCTGTTGTGCGCAGCATCAATGCTAAGTGCCCAGCAATCCCCTGCTCCTTTAGTGCTCGACGGCCACCTGCAACGCCAGGTGATCACTGCCGGTGCCCAGGAGCAGCAATTGATCTTCGAAAAGCTGATACCTGGTGAACGTTACCTGTTCACGGTGCCGGAAGACCTTTCGCTGATCGGTTGTCGTCCTGTATTGTCTGTTTCAGACAACAATGCCCGCAATGTTGAATACAACGCCCAGGCGCACACCCTCCTCTTCACGGCGTCTAAAGCTGCGCACCTGTTTACGCTGTCTTATCCTTGTATGTGGTCGGCAGACAACCCTCCACGGCATTACGTTTCCCTGCAATGCCAAAGCTGCAAGAAAACGGATCTGAAGGAATACCTGAAGTCGCTCGCCTTATTGGAAGCCGAAAGCGGTTACTCTGCTGAAGATTTGGTAAAAGACGTATTGATCGGTGGTAACTGTTTCGACGTCACCAACGTCACTTATTCTGGCCAAGCCGCTCAGATCGGCAAGTTTATGGGCGGTTTGACCAATATCGGCTATAATACGGGCATGGTGATGGCCACTGGAGATATTTCCGTCATCACCGGCCCGAACGATTCGGATAACGCCAGCGCCGGTTTTGGCGCCGGTACGCCGGATAATGACCTGACGGCACTTTCTGGCAGTTCATCGCTTTTCGATTTGGCCAATATTGAATTTGACTTTACGCCCACTCAGTCACCGTTGACATTTGAGTTTGTGTTTGCGTCTGAGGAGTATTGCGAGTATGTAGGTTCGCAATTTAACGATGCATTTGGTTTCTTTGTATCAGGACCTGGCATAAACGGGCCTTTCGGCGGAGCGGCCAATATTGCTGTAGTTCCTGGCGGCGGCGGATTCGTAGCCATCAACAACGTGAACCACCTGACCAATTCGGGTTTGTATGTGAACAACCAAGGCAGCAGCAGCGGAAATTTGTGCGGGCAAAATGCGTCTTTCCTGCCTGCTGTCAACGAGGTTCAATTTGACGGATTTACCCGAAAAATGATTGCTGTGGCCAACGTTATCCCTTGCGAAACGTACCACATCAAACTCAAAATTTGTGATGTAGGCGACGGTATTTTTGACTCCGCTGTTTTTATTAAGGATGGTTCGTTTGATGGCGGCGGTAATGCATCCATTGACTTTCTGGTCGACGGAGACATAGATGACGATGATGTGTTCGAAAGCTGCGGCACCGTCCAACTTCAGGTGGATCGGGTTGGCGGCAACGCCAGTTTGCCCTTGCCAGTTCAATTTACCATTTCCGGTACGGCTACCGCCGGTACGGACTATGCCCCGTTCCCGTCTACCATCATCATACCATCCGGTCAGGATAAAGTGCTGATTCCGATCAATATCCTGAGCGATGCCATACTCGAGGGCGAAGAAACGTTGATTGTTACGCTCAAAAACCCTTGTTCTTGCCTCAACCCGCAGGAAGTACTGTTCATTTACGATTTGCCTGTGTTGGACGTAGTGCCAGACACCGTCACCATCTGTGGCGCGGGCGTGGGCACGGTTACGGCAACACCGGTGAGCGGCGTTGATCCGTATACATACAAATGGCAAAATGGCGTAACCGACCCGACCCTGTCCGCGTTTGTTTCTGTGTCAACCAACTTTAAAGTAACGGTAACCGACGGCTGCGGCAAAACGGTGGTGGAAACAGCGAGGGTAAACGTCACGTCCCCCCCGACTGCTCAATTGGTACCGCCGGCACCGCAACTTTGTCCGGGCCAATCAGCCTCCCTGGTCGTTAATTTTAATGGGAACGGCCCATTCTCCCTGACGTACACCCAAAACGGCGACTATTATGTCATAGATGACATCACAGACGATCCTTACACCCTCATTATTGATGAGCCCGGCTTGTACAGCGCTTATAGCGTGACCGATGGCAATGGATGTGTCGGTCCGGGCACAGGCACCCAATTGGTATTGGGTTCTGCGCTCACCCTTACCGGGGTCGTTACGCCTGTACAATGTGCCGGCCAGACCAATGGCTCCATCAATACGACTGTAACCGGGGGTCAAGGACCGTACAACTACAATTGGGCTGGCCCACAGCCCATCGCGAATATTCCTGATCCTGTTGGCCTTCAGGCTGGCACATATAATGTAACGGTCACCGACGGTTTCGGATGTACCAACGCTCAAGTGTATGTAGTGACTTCTCCCGCAGTGGTGCAAGCCAGCGTGGCCAGCGTTCAGGGGGCCAATTGCGCCAACCCTACCGGCGGCAGCATCTCCATCAACGTTGCCGGTGGAACGCCCAATTACACGTTTAACTGGAGCAACAGTACCTCAAATCAGAACCCTCAAAACCTGGCGCCAGGCGCTTATTCGGTAACTGTCTCGGATTCAAAAGGCTGTTCGAGCACGACATCAGCCACTGTTCCGGGCGACTTCAACGCTCCAACGGTCGTTACTGCGCCTGCAAATCCTTTGACCTGTACGGTGAACAGCATTATCCTGGATGGAACAGGTTCCAGTTCAGGTCCCGGGTTTACGCCGCAATGGGTGGCCAATCCGGGCAGTATTACCGGAGGCAACAATACACTCAACCCGACAGTCAACCAGGCAGGCAACTATATTTTGACCATCCTCAACACCAGCAATGGCTGTAAAGCCTCCGATACCGTTACTGTAGCTGCCGACAATACCCTGCCAAACGCCAATGCGGGTACTGATAAGCTGTTTACATGTACTATTGATACGGTCGTGCTTAATGGCAACAATTCATCTCAGGGCGCCAACATCACCTATCAGTGGTCGGCGTCCAACGGCGGAGTCATCCTGAATGGCATCAATTCCCTTTCTCCACAGGTGGGCACATCGGGGCAATACACCCTTTTGGTAACCAATACAGGCAATGGCTGTACGCAAACAGATCAGGCAGCGGTAACGGTAGACACCGTTTCTCCGAATGCGCAAATTGCAACACCTGGTTTGTTAACCTGTGTAAACAAAACAGTAACCCTGAATGGCAGCGCTTCGACGCCCAACAGCGGATTGAGCTATCAGTGGAGCACCATCACTGGCAATATCCAATCTGGCCAAAACGCAGCAAACGCAGTTGTAGTCGAACCAGGCCTGTATACCTTGCAAGTAACCAATACCGCCAACGGTTGTACGGATCTGAATAACGTTACAGTAGCGCAGTCGGCAGATGTTCCGGTAGCCGCTATTGCCGCTCCGCCGGTGTTGACTTGTTCGGTTCAGCAACTTACCTTAAACGGCAACGGCTCTACCACAGGCCCCAGCATTGTCTACAATTGGACAGCGGGCCCGGGCGGCAGCATTGTCAACGGCGTCAACACCTTAAATCCGGTGGTCAACGCGCCTGCCACGTATACCCTCAACATTACCAACACGGCCAACAGTTGCTCGGCTACCAACACGATAACCGTAGATCAGGACATTGCTCCTCCGGTTATCAATGCCGGTTTGGATCAAATTTTATCCTGCACCACGCCACAAAGTTCACTCAATGGCAGCGTCAGTGGCGCAGGCACATACACGTATGCCTGGGGAGGACCTGGTATCATCAGTGGTGCCAATACCCTGACACCCATCATTAACCAGATCGGTACGTACACCCTCACCGTAACCAATACCCAAAATGGCTGCAAAAGCACGGACGCGGTAGGCATTTCGGCCGATCAAAATGCGCCAATAGCCTCCATTGCCCCTGCCGGCCCGTTAACCTGTGCATCCACTCAATTGACCATCAATGCTTCGGCTTCCAGCACAGGCAGCAATTTTACATATGTTTGGAGTGGCCCAGCTTTGGTGGGCGGTCAAGGCACGTTATCGCCCGTCATCAACTTGCCGGGCACTTACACCCTGTCCATCACCAACACCAATAATGGTTGCACCGATACCCAGGCATTGACGGTTGCTCAGGATATTGCTCCGCCTGGCGCAGATGCCGGCCCGAACAATGTCTTGAATTGTTTTACGCCACAATTGAACATTGGCGGAACGGGCAACCCCTCCGGAGCGCAGTACACATTCCAATGGAGCGGCCCCGGTATCCTGAGTGGCGGCAACACGCCAACACCTACAGTAGATCAAGGCGGTACGTACAACCTGACTGTAACCAACAGCAGCAATGGTTGCAGCAGCACAGACGCCGTATTGTTGAATACCGATTTTGCCGCTCCTCAAGCCAACGCCGGTGCCGGCTTCCAGCTGACCTGCATCATTGAGGAATATACCCTGGTGGCAACTGCCAGCCAGGGATCGAATTTTACCTACGACTGGTCAACCCTCAACGGCAACTTTGTATCGCCAAATGATATCCTGAACCCGACGGTAGATGGCGCCGGTATCTATACCCTGGTTGTCACCAACACGACGAACGGCTGTACCAACACATCCAGCGTGACCATTACCCAATCGTCTGATGTCCCTGTTGCCATAGCGGGTACCGCAGCTGCGTTAACGTGTGCTGTTACCAACACACAGTTGAATGGAGCAGGTTCCACCGGTGGCCCCGGTATTGCTTATTCTTGGTCAACCCAGGATGGCAACATTGTCAGTGGAAATACCACACTGACCCCGGTTGTAAATGCTCCGGGAACGTACGTGTTGACGGTGTTTAACGTTGCCAGCAACTGTGACGCCGTATCAAGTGTAGTCGTGCCGGAAGATGTAGCGCAGCCGACCGTAGATGCAGGGCCTGCGCCCACATTGACGTGTTCTCAACCCGCTTTGTCACTGGCAGGAAATGTAGCAGAGCCCGGTACATACACGTATCAATGGCAGGCAAGCGCTGGTGGCAATATTTTAAGCGGCGCCAATACGCTTACCCCGGTGGTAGATGTAGCAGGCAACTATAACCTAACGGTGACCAACCAGATCAACGGCTGTTCCAATACCGCCTCTGTTGTTGCCCAGGTAGACCAACAGGATCCAACAGTAGTCATTCAAAATCCGGCCACGTTAACCTGCACCGTGAAAGCAATTGTGCTGGACGCCTCCTTGTCAAGCACTGGAAACATGACGTACGATTGGACAACTACTGGGGGTAATTTCGCCAGCTTGACCAATCCACTCCAGCCTAGTGTCGATCAGGCAGGCATTTACAACCTGCTGGTGACCAACCAAGGCAATGGCTGTACAGCTGAGCTATCCGTAACCGTTCCTGAAAACGTACAACTCCCCAACGCCCAGGCATCGGTAAACGGCATCATCAATTGCGCTAAACCATCGGTTAGCCTGAGTGGCACCGGCTCCAGCCAGGGATCGAATTTTGCCTACAATTGGTCTACGCTGAACGGTTCAATCGTTAGCGGGCCTACCACCTTGGCACCTTCGGTCAACGGTGGAGGTGTGTACCAATTGACGGTACTAAACAACCAAAACGGGTGCAGCAATACGGCAACAGTTTCGGTTTCGGTAGATACCATACATCCCATAGTGGCCATCGCTCCACCGGCTGTCATCAGCTGCTTGCAGACACAGTCTTCGCTGATTGGCAATTCGAGCCAGGTTGGCCCCAACATTACATACGCGTGGAGTACCACCAATGGCACCTATGTCGGCGGGCAGAACAGCGCAACCGCTACAGCAGGCAGTGCCGGACAATATGCGTTGCTGGTTACCAATACCAGCACTGGTTGTTCTACGGTGGCCAGTACGTTTGTGGTGGATGACATTGTGTTGCCGTTGGCTGACGCCGGCAATCCGCAAATGCTGACTTGTACGGTTGATGAAGCCACTTTAAGTGGTTCGGGTTCAACAGGATCGAATTTTACATATCTGTGGACAACCACCAACGGCCAAATCCTTTTGGGTGCCAATACCTTGTCGCCTACAATCGGAGAACCCGGTACCTATACATTGTTGGTGACCAATACCCAGACCGGTTGCAAGCAAACAGATCAGGTAAATGTGACCACCGAAACCAACCTCCCTACCGACTTTGATTTTGTGATGGAACGCCCGTCATGTAAAGACAACGACGGTGTAGTAACCTTCGGAGAGGTAAGCGGCGGATTTGGGCCCTACTTATACTCCATTGACGGAGGCGCTTCGTTCACCCCGGCTATTGAATTCTCCAGCCTTACCCCCGGCACTTACCAGTTGGCCATTCAGGATGCAAATGGTTGTGAATTCAAACAGTCCTTGCAGATACCCAAAGCCCCGGATCCGGCAGTAGACCTCATTCCTGAGGTTTCCATTGATCTGGGTGGATCTATTGAACTGAAAGCCATTTTGCCGCCCGGCTACCCGACCGCATTGATTGATACGGTGATTTGGGATCCGCTGGAAGGCCTGACGTTCAAATCCAACAGCATCACCGACTTGCTTAAGCCCATTGCGTCGCCCACCAAATTAACCGAATACACAGTGACGGTGATCAGTGGCGATGATTGTGAAGCCACCGACCGGGTGTTGGTTCGTGTAGATAACGAGCCTAAAATATACATTCCCAACGTGTTTACCCCATCCAAAGAGGACGGTGCAAACGACAAGGTGCTTATTTTTGCAAAATCGGAACAGGTCAAGCAGATCAACGCTTTTCAGATTTATGACCGCTGGGGTGCTCGGGTGTATGAAGCCTTTAATTTCCAACCAAACGATCCCGATTACGGTTGGGACGGTCGCTTGGCCGGCAAACTCCAAAACCCGGCTGTTTTCGTCTATTATGCCGAAATTGAACTGATTGACGGCCGTGTCTTGTTGTACAAGGGCGATGTAACCCTTGCTCAGTAATGCTTTTTGAATAGATGGGTCATGCGTTTTGGGCGTTGAGTGATGATGGGTTTTCCCCATTTTTCTACTCAACACCCAAAATGCATGATCCACCTTTTTTCTTTAAATATAGTACAAACTTCCTATTGGCCGTCGGGAATGGACAAAGTTATCTTTGTGGCGTGGACAAAATGAATCCCCCTATACGTTTATTGATTGTAGACGACAGTTCGGATTTCCGACTGAGTCTTGAACAGCTTTTTCAAACGACGGAAGACGTTGAAGTCATCGGCGTATTGTCTGACGGTTCACAAGTGGCTGGTGTGTTGCAAAAGCGTCTGCCAGATGTTGTACTGATGGATATTGATATGCCATTGACCAACGGTATTGTTGCCACGGCACAGTTGAAGGCCTTGTCGCCCAAAACACAGGTCGTTATGCTGACGGTTAGTGAAACAGAGGATCGCATTTTTGAGGCGTTGCGCAATGGCGCTACCGGCTATTTGCTGAAGAAGGCTTCTCCGGAAGAAATCATAGACGCGGTGTATACTGTGCACCGCGGCGGTTCGCCAATAAGCCCGGCGATTGCGCGCAAAGTGCTGCAGTTTTTCTATTCGGAACAACGCAGCAACCTGTTAAGCGCTCAACCCGCTTTGGCCGGACAGACCGTCGAGTCGGATTTTTCATCCATGGGTTTAACACCCAGAGAATATGAGATACTGGAAGGCCTGGTAGATGGACTGTCGTACAAAATGATTGCTTCCCGGTTTTTCATCAGCGCGGATACGGTCAAAAACCATATTCAGGGCATATACCGGAAAATGCACGTGAACTCTAAAGGGGAAGCCATTAGTTTGGCCCTCAAACGAGGATTGGTCGGCTGAGTCCTATTAGCCTGAACAAATTTGTATAAAGAAAAACCAATCGTCGTCTATCGACGAAATAAACATCGTTACAGTAGAGAACGGGTCACTGGGGCAAAACCACATGAAAGCGCATTCCAACAGCCGCAGGACATGCAATATGCCGCGGTAAACTCCGCTCTAAACCCTTCTCTACCCTTTGGCCCCATGATTTGGGGCTTTTTTTATGCGCAATCGAATGCCCGCGGCCAATCATTTCTGTATTTTTGTCGGACAATCTAACTTATGGCTACGTACACGGAAAAGCTCGAAGCGTTTGGGCGTTTATTGACCATCATGGACGAACTGCGGGAGCAATGCCCGTGGGACCGCAAACAAACCTTCGAAACGCTTCGAAACCTCACGATTGAAGAAACGTATGAATTGGCCGACGCCATTACGGATAAAGACCTGAAAGGTATTCGGGAGGAAATTGGCGACTTGATGCTGCACATGGTTTTTTATGCTAAAATCGGATCCGAACAAGGCGCGTTTGACATTTCGGACGCTTTACACGGTATTTGCGATAAATTGGTGAGCCGCCATCCGCATATCTATGGCAATGTACAGGTGGCCGACGAAGAAGAGGTCAAAAGAAACTGGGAGCAATTAAAGCTCAAAGAGGGTAAAACATCCATACTGGCTGGTGTGCCCAACAGTTTGCCAGCCATGATTAAAGCCTATCGGATGCAGGAAAAAACGAAACAGGTGGGTTTTGAATGGGAAAACACAGCGCAAGTGTGGGCAAAAGTGGAGGAGGAGATCGGCGAACTACACGAAAAAACAACTGCTAATGCCCCCATTGCAGAAGTGGAAGAGGAGTTTGGCGATGTCCTGTTTTCCTTGGTCAATTATGCCCGGTTTATAGGAGTGGATCCGGAGACGGCCCTGGAGCGCGTTAACCGCAAGTTCAAGTCCCGTTTTGAATACATAGAGCAACACGCACCCAGGCCCTTGGCCGATATGGCCCTCGCAGAAATGGAAAACCTCTGGCAGGCCGCTAAAGAATTGGAGTAAAGTTTTGCATTGTAATTTGCTTGTTCCCCAAAATAGCTGTACATTTGCAGCCGCTAAAAACGAATGGATAGGCAAAAACTGCCGTTTGACCCCTGAAATTCGTTTCTGGTACACATTCACAATTTTTTGAAAAATGGCAGTCTACTACAACAAAGAAAAAATCGCCGAAATCGTCACCGAATATGGAGGCGATGCCAAAAACACCGGCAACACGGAAGCGCAAATTGCCCTGCTGACGTACCGCATCGAAAGCCTCTCGGCCCACTTGCGCCAAAATAAAAAAGATCACTCTACCCGCCGCGCCCTGCTCACCATGGTAGGCCAGCGCAAAAGCTTGCTCTCGTATTACGCCCGCAAAGACATTTTCAAGTACCGCGCGCTGATCGAGAAATTAGGTCTGCGGAAATAACAGTTATGAGTTATGAGTTTTGGGTTTTGAGTAACTCAAAACTCAAAACTCATAACTCCAAACTCATAACTTTTTTTTTAACCGTCCGGCTTCATCGTCTTCATCAGGCCTTTTGCCGAATAGAAGAGACACGGTAAAAACGGGGACCATTTTCCCCCACACAAAGATACAGGCGAGGTATTCCCGGTATCTTTGTGTGTTTTTGCAGTTTTTGCCGGTCTTGGTTTGCAGGAAGGATTGGGCCTTTTGACTCCGATCGGGGCTGGTCAACAATCTTTCATGTCTTATGGGAAAACAAATTCCCTTAAGTGCCAGTTTTTCCTTGCCCGACGGCAGGGAGGTGGTGCTTGAAACCGGTAAGCTCGCGGCACTTGCCGACGGCAGCGTCCTTTTACGCGTGGAAAATACCATGCTCCTGTGTACCATCGTGAGTGCACGCAAGGCCAAAGAAGGCCAACCCTTTTTCCCCCTTTCGGTTGATTATCAGGAAAAGTTTGCGGCAGTGGGCCGTATTCCCGGCAACTTTTTTCGCCGGGAAACGAAACTCTCCGATTACGAAATCCTCATCTCCCGCCTGGTTGACCGTGCCCTTCGTCCGTTGTTCCCCGATGGCTACATGAACGAAACGCAGGTCATCATCAACCTCATCTCGGCCGATAAAGACGTGATGCCCGATGCACTGGCTGGCCTGGCTTGTTCAGCAGCAGTGGCCGTGAGCGACATTCCGGTGGAGGCGCTTTTTTCTGAAGTGCGCATTGCTCGTATCGACGGCCAGTTCGTCATCAACCCCGGCCGTAAAGCCCTGGAAAAGGCAGATATGGACTTCATCGTGGCCGCTACCAAAAACGACATTACGATGGTGGAAGGCGAAGCGGATGAATGCCAGGAACACGAATTGGTTGAGGCGCTGAAATTGGCGCACGAGGCCATTAAAGTGCAAATTGACGCGCAGGAGCGCCTGGCGCAATTGGTTGGCGATGCCGCTTTGATCAAACGCACCCTGCCAGTCGTTCCTGAAAACGAAGCGTTAAAAAACCGAATCGAAGAACTGATCAGCGAAGATTTCTACGCGCTTGCCCGCAGTGCCTCCGACAAAACAGCCCGCAAATCGCGGACAGACGAGATCAAGTCGGCCTGCATGGCTAAAATTACCGAAGAATTTGGGGAAGAAACCATCAAAGAGTGGGCCGAAGCCATTGAACGGTATTTCGAAAAAAGCAAGAAGCACATCATTCGAGACGTGGTGCTCACCGATAATGTGCGCCTCGACGGCCGCGTACCCACAGACATTCGACCCATCTGGTGCGAAGTGGATTACTTGCCCTCTGCTCACGGCTCTTCCATTTTCACCAGGGGCGAAACACAGTCGCTCACATCGCTGACCCTCGGCACCAAAGACGACCAGGCGCTCATTGATACGGCACTGGATCCGCACGACGACGATTTTATCCTGCATTACAATTTCCCGCCGTACTCTACCGGTGAAGTGAAACCCTTGCGCGGCCCCGGCCGTCGGGAGGTGGGTCACGCCAACCTGGCAGGCCGCTCCCTCCGCAAAATGTTGCCGCAAAACTTTCCCTACACGGTGCGCGTGGTGTCTGATATCCTGGAATCCAACGGCTCCTCGTCGATGGCCACGGTTTGCGCAGGCTCTATGGCCCTCATGGACGGCGGTGTGCCCCTCAAGGCACCGGTTGCCGGCATTGCCATGGGTGCCATTGCCGACGATAAAGGCCGGATTTCCATTTTGTCCGATATCCTTGGCGATGAAGACGCTTTGGGCGACATGGACTTTAAGGTAACCGGAACCGATAAAGGGATTTGCGGGACGCAAATGGACATCAAGATTGACGGCATGCCGTACGAATTGTTGGAAAAAGCGCTCTTGCAAGCCCGTGCAGGCCGGATTCACATCCTTTCCAAGATGGCTGAAGCCATAGCGGAGCCCCGTGCCGACCTCAAACCACATGCTCCACGCATGATTGAGTTCCGCATCGGACGCGATTACATTGGTGCCGTCATCGGGCCAGGGGGTAAAATTATCCAGGAAATGCAGCGCCAGACCGGTACCAACATCAGCATCAGCGAAGACGAGCAAGGCGGTATTGTGGCCATTTTTGGTCCCGACAAAGCGGCCATTGACAATGCGTACGCCAAAATTATGGACATCGCATTCGAACCCGAAGTGGGCCAGGAATACGACGGTGAGGTGGAAACCATCCAACCATATGGCGTATTCGTAAAATTCCGCGGCAAGAGCGGTCTGCTGCACGTGTCTGAAATGAGCTATTCCCGCATTGAAAATGTAGAAGAACATTTCAAGGTAGGCGATAAAGTTCGGTTTAAAATCGTGGAGATAGACCCCAAAACAGGCAAGTTGCGCCTTTCCCGTAAAGCGACCATGCCCAAGCCGGAAGGTTACGTAGAGCGCCCTCCCCGTGAAAACGGTGATGATGATCGTCGTGGCGGTGGCAACGATCGCCGTGGCGGTGGTGATGACCGCCGTGGCGGTGGCGGCTTCAAAGGACGGCGATAGTCTTTTAGTCGTTAGTCGGTTAGTCGTTAGTCTGTTAGTCGGCCCTGCTTTT
>JBMOHO010000006.1:0-28340 GCA_049317805.1 Saprospiraceae bacterium | reverse complement strand
ACCGTAAGCCTGGTAAATGGCTGTAGCAATGTTGTCGCATTTTTTCTTGGTGCGCGAGGCGAGCATGATGTCGCCAAACACATCGCGGTGTTGAGCGCATTTATACGCTACCACGCGGCCTACGCCGCCAGCGCCGATGATGAGGACTTTGTTGGACATTTGTTGAGTTGAGGAGTTGTTGAGTTGAGGAGTTGAGTTGAGTTGAGGAGTTGAGTTGAGTTGAGGAGTTGAGGAGTTGAGGGACAAATGTAGGGAATGGGCGTTAAATGCTGCATAGTGGAACTTTTGACGAAAAGGACAGGTTGGATATTTATCTGGTGACAAAAAATATGGACATGCGCTTTCAGTTAAGACCTTTTCTATCTACCGACGTGGACAGCGTAGTGCGATACGCCAACAACCCCAAGGTGGCCAACAACCTGACCGATCAGTTTCCGCACCCTTACAATGAGAATCACGCAGTGGCCTTTATCGAAAAAGCCACTGCGCCGGAATTGAATACCATTTTGGCCATCACCATTGACCAGGAGGCGGTGGGCGGCATTGGCCTGCACCCGCAGACCGATATATACCGGAAAAACGCTGAATTGGGCTACTGGCTCGGGGAGCCGTTCTGGGGGCAGGGCATCATGAGTTCTGCAGTGCCTGAAATGCTGGCATTCGGGTTTGCCAACCTCGATATTGTGCGCATATACGCCCGGCCCTTTGGCTCCAACCTGGCCTCCCAGCGGATTTTGGAAAAAGCCGGCTTCCGCCTGGAGGCCCGCATGGACAAAGTGTTGTTTAAAAACGGGCGATTCGAAGACGAACTGATTTACGCTGTGCGCAAATACGGCGGGTAAACAAATTAATCGGCGCTTCGTCGCCTATGCGTCGGGTGGAATTGGCTTGTGCATTGTACTTTTGCGCGGTCTTTTTGCCAGAAGACCAAACCTCCCGTTTTTTTAAACATGCACAGGCAAGCGACCAGTCACTTTAAAGACATTGCATTTAACCCGCAATACATTGAGGAGTACGTGCCCATGCAGCCGCTCAATCCTCGGGTATTCGATCTGTTTTGTGAAGACGGGTGGTGTTACTGGGCGGATCTGATGTTTCGACGCAATTTTTGGGAATGGCGCGATGAGCCTTGCCGTGTGGTCATGCTCCGCATCCGGCTCAACGGGTTTACCTTTTCCAAAAGCCAGCGGCGTACCTTGCGGCGCAACGCCGACCTGACCGTATACCGGCGCACCATCCGCATTACGGAGCGCCACGAATCCCTGTTCGAAAAACACGCAGAACGTTTCCACCACAACCGACCGTCTACCATCTACGGGTTTTTCAGCCCCTGGAGCAGCATTATGCCCAGCAATGGCATGCAATACGATGTATACGAGCGCGACCGACTGGTGGCCACCAGTTTTTTCCACATGGGCAAACGCAGCATGTCGGGCAACTACTGCATCTTCGATCCGGCTGAAACCACACGCAGCTTAGGCACTTACACCATGCTGCGCGAAATAGATGCAGCACGACATATGGGCTTGCAATATTATTATCCCGGTTTTGTATATGATATTCCCAGCGAATTCGATTACAAGCTGAATTTTAACAATTTAGAGTATTTTGACTGGTGGGGAAACTGGTACCCGTTGGAACGGAAAATTCCGGGTGAATGGAAACGCAATCATTTGTTTACCTGATTTGGGCGTTTATCCGCAGTATTATTTTGTTAAAGCAACGGTTAAAATATTTTTTTTGGGGCGTATTTTTTGGCAGTTTCGCCTGTATGCCCTTGATTTGCGTAATTTTCATGTTATGCGCAATCTAAGTCGTGATGTTCGGCGCGCTGCCGGCGTTTTTTTTCTGAGGGCCCTGTTGGGCATGGTGATCTTCCTGCAAGGTTATGTCAAGATTTTTTCATGGGGTCTTGGGGCTGTTTATGACAATATATTCAAACCGTTGGAGGCTGCCGCAATCCCTTTGGGGGTGTTGCAGGCCATGACATTCGTATCTTCCTATACAGAATTGGTCGGCGGTTTAATGCTTTTGTTGGGACTGCTAAGGCAGTATGTATACCTCCTTTTGGGCGGGTTGCTGCTGTTGCTGGCTTTTGGTCAGGGCTTGCTTTCGCCTGCATGGGAAATGGATCGCCTGTACTTCACCGGGTCAATGCTGGCCGCGTTGTTGCTGTTGCCGGCCCATTGGGATACCTGGTGCCTCGACCGCTTCACCGGAAGCAACGGCCAAGAGGAGTAACTAATACACCTCTACTTCAAACGGCGGTGCATTTCGGGCAGGCAACTCCGCGTCGTACCGAATGCCATAAACCAGGTAGTATTGGCCAGGCTTGTCGGGCATGCGCACCCGCAGCGTATCGCAGATGGTTTCGCCGCTGCGGTGGATCCGCGTGGGCATGGCCTCACTGCTGGTAGGGTTGCCCGCGCGCTTGTCAAAAGAAACGCCGATGCCAAGGCTGGGTACAAAGTCCGGACAAGCGCCATAATCAATGTCGAACGAATGCCCGTTGAACAAGGTTACAGGCAAATCAACGGCCTGACCCGCCGGTATGCGTGCAGGCCATTCCACCGGTGCCATGCGCACCAGGGGGTAAATCTGGAAATTTCGAATGGTCTTGTAATAGGCCATGCCATTGGGCGTGAGCACGCTGTCGCACGCATAACGGCCATCTTTGGGCGGACACTCCATGAACGCAATTTCCTGGCCCCGCATGTCCTCCAGCAAAGGCAAATAATCGTACTGATTCCGACGGTTGCGACCGTAATTGTTGAGCGTGGCTGCGGGTACGCCGCTGTAAAAATAGTACTTGCTGGGCTTTTGGTATGAGTTGGAATAAACCAACGGCAAGTCCCTGGTTTTGGCCCGTATGGCTAATGCAGACGCCTTTGCACCGTGAAACTGGCGGGTAATGAAGAGCGTGGACGGGAAAAAATCGAACACCATGGTAGCCCGCACAAACAACAACAGCGCCAGGCTGGGCGCTGCCAGCCAGTACACCCATCGGTTGGATCTGGTCCGGATGCTGAGGCGGCGCATGGCCAGCACCAGCACGGGTGTGAGCACCGGACTGGTCCAGTTGGGTTCCGGATGCCCCTTGAAACTCATGAAAAAGAAAAAAATCAGGAAGCCCGCCACGTTGAACACCATGGCCCGTTCAAGCGGACTGGATGGCCGCAAGCGAAACACCTGAAAAAACAGCGGCAGGGCAATCAACGGCCCAAACAGGCCCAATTGGCCACCCAAATACTCGGACAGGTATTTCCACCGGAACGGATCCGAGCCCTGTCGCTCTACCAAGTGGTACTGAAAAGTGATCCATTGGTGTGCATATTGCCACCAAAGATGGGGCAACAGCAGCAGCAGGGCGGCGCCCACAGCCAGCCAGGCTTTGGCGGAACGCAACAAGGCGGGGTAAGCCATCAGGGTAAACACCACCACCAAACCGCCGTGGTATTTGCTGTACCCCATACCGGCCATGGCTACGCCCAGCGCCAGCGCCTGGGGCCAGGTTTGTTTTTCCAGAAAACGGCTCAGCAAAAACCAGTACAGGGCGGCAAAAAAGCCCAGTGCTACGTCGGGCACAGCCAGCACACCGCCGAAGTGGACGAGCATGATGGAAGAAACAATGGCTACAAAAAGGCCAAAATGTTTATCGGACAACTTGCAGAGCAGCCAGCTGATGTACAGGGAAATGGTGCCTGAGCCTACAAAAAGCAGGCGAAGCCCCAGTTCGTTTGGCATCAGGGCATAACCCAGGCCAATCCACCAGGCTGTCATCGGCGGATGGTCATAGTACCCCCAGTCGGGGAAACGAGAAAAAACCCAGTAATAGGCTTCGTCGTGAATGAGTTCCGAAAAAGCCGCATGCAGGACGTTGAGGAGCGTCCAGCCAATCCAAAACAGGCGTTGCAGGTTCACCCGGCAAAGATGCGCATTATGCGCCGAGATAGTTTTTCAACAAACGGCTTCGGCTGGTGGCGCGGAGTTTATTGATGGCTTTGTCTTTGATCTGACGAACGCGTTCGCGGGTGAGCCCGAATTTATCGCCGATGTCTTCAAGCGACATGGGGTGTTCCACGCCGATGCCAAAATAGAGCTTGATGACGTCGGCCTGGCGGTCGGTCAGGGTGCTGAGCGAGCGTTCAATTTCGCGTCGGAGCGAGTCGGCATATTCCAGGTGGGTATCGGTACCGGGCATGGAGTTGTTTTCCAGCACGTCGAGCAGCGAGTTGTCTTCGCCTTCTACAAAGGGGGCGTCCATAGACACGTGGCGGGCGGCCACGCCAAGGGTAGTTTCCACTTCGTCAGAAGAAATTTCGAGCTGATCGGCCAACTCTTCGGCGCTGGGTTCGCGCTCGTACTGTTGTTCCAGTTCGGAAAACGCCTTGTTAATTTTATTGAGGGAGCCCACTTTGTTGAGCGGCAGGCGCACGATGCGGCTTTGTTCGGCCAAAGCCTGGAGGATCGACTGGCGAATCCACCACACGGCGTAAGAAATGAATTTAAAACCGCGCGTTTCGTCAAAGCGTTGAGCGGCTTTGATGAGGCCGAGGTTGCCTTCATTGATCAAATCAGACAGGCTGAGGCCTTGATTCTGATACTGTTTGGCAACAGATACAACGAAGCGGAGGTTGGCTTTGGTGAGTTTTTCGAGGGCAATCTGATCGCCTTGTTTGATGCGCTTGGCCAGATCAACTTCTTCTTCAGGGGTCAGGAGGTCCACTTTGCCTATTTCCTGAAGGTATTTTTCAAGGGACTGGCTTTCGCGGTTGGTAATGGATTTGGTAATCTTTAATTGCCTCATGTGCAAATACCGTGTTGTCGTTAAAATCGGCCGCAAAGATACGAAAAAATAGCCGGCTTGTCAATTATCTTTCAGATTACACCCAGTTTATCCAGAAAGGTTCCGTCTATGGTGATCAGCAGGCTGTACCCGATGGTTTCCAATTCCACCAAAAACTTGCGTTTGCCCTTTGTTTCCATTACCCTGCCGCGCAATCCCATGAGGTTGCCGGCGCGTATTTCCACCGGATCCCCGACGGTTAACGTCCCTTCCACCACCTCTATCTCCAAACCGGGTTCTAAAATGAAACGGCGAAGCAGGTCTATCTCCGATTCCGGAATGGCCAGCATGTTGCGGTTGAATTTGACAAAGCCAGCCACATTTTCGGTTTCCAGTACCGGTACGTACTCTCCTTTTACAATTTTCACAAACACGTAACTGTTGATCAGCGGCTTTTCCAGCATTTTGGTGCATTTTTTGTAGCGCTTCATGAGGCGCTGCAAAGGCACATACGCATTTATTTTTTTCTTAATCAGGAGGTTGCACACGTATTTTTCGCTTCGGGAGCGGGTGTGCACGGCAAACCAGCGTGGCTCTGCCTCGTCCAGGTGGTTGCTTTTTTTGTCAATTGCGGCGTTGGATGACGAATTCATGTTTGGGGGGGATTGAGGTTATTAGGGCAAAATTAGGATTCAAAACGAATGTATGCATGATCAGCGCATTTTTTAACTAACCCGGCGCTTGTCCCATCAGAAACTGAGGTCTGGTTGCCAAAAATTGACGCGCAGGGCGGCTCCAAAATAAAGGGTTTCCTGGTCAAGCCGGTCTTCTTCGCTGTTTTTGCGCCGGTACAGCGCTTTCAGGTCAATGAACATGTTGTGGTAAAACTGATAGCTCACGTCCAGTGCAGCCAGGTTGATGTCAGCCCCAATGCCCTGGCCGATTTCGTTGCCGTAGTCCATCACCCGGCTGTCGTAGTCGCGCAGCGGATTGGTGCCCCAGTTTTCATTCGGCGGGTCGTCTCCGGTGCGGGCGTGCACTATGCGGCCGAACAAGCTCAGTTTGGGCGTAGGCTGGTAGCGCGCTATGCCGATGTATTCAATGAAATTGGCAAACAAAGGGTGCGCCAGTGGCTGGTTGTAATGCGTATAGCTGTCGGTGGAATCAAAATGCGCATACGTGTAGGGCCGCACCAGGTTCAGCTCGCCCTGCAAGTCCAGGTGGTCCACCCCAAAAGCATTGATGTATTTCAAGCCGCCCTGCAGACCGTACTTGTTGCCCCACCAGCCCTTTTGGTCGGCGCCAATCAACTTGGAAACCACGAGCTCATCGAGAAAAAACTGCCCGTAAAACTGAAACCGGTTCGCAAAATTCCAGCGCATGTCGCCTCCAAGCAACACATTGTCCGGGCTTCCCAGCATGCCCTCCACCGTGCGGTAAAAAATGATGGGGTTGAGGTACTGGAGCTCAAACTGCTCGCTGCGGTCGAACACCGTGGCCTCGAAGAAGCCAAACGCCAGCCGGGGATTCACCTGGTAATTCAGGTAGTGCATGGCCGTGTATTTTTTGGGCAGCAGGTCGTCGCCCCCCGGAAATGCAGCCGGCGTGGTCGGACTCAGTTCCATGAACAGGTTCTGGTACTGGAACTTCCATACGCGGGTGTTGAATTTCAGGAAAAAAGTGTAGTTGCCAAAGTCTGATAAAAACAACGAGCGGTATCCGTTGCCGATAAAATGTTTGCTGTGGCCAAACTGGATGCCGATGTGTTTGGTGGCTTGCACGCCGATGTAGGCGTTGGCCACATTGAAATCGTAGGCCTTTTCGACGGGTTTGCTGTCTTTTTTGAACGCTTTGTAAAATCCTGCCCGCGGCACGGCTTTGTATTGTTCAATGCGGTCGGTCACGTAATCCGGGTATCGGGCCTGGCTTTCCACCACGTTGGTGTAAAACGTAACCACTTCATCCACGCCGCCTCGGAGCTCCACACCGCGCTGGTTTTCATACAAAAACAGGTCGTTGTCGCGTTCGTTTCCGGCCACCAGGTTCAGCATCGGATTTACCCGCAGGTAAAAATGGGGCACATCCACCTGAATCCAGTTGGCGGGTGTTTGGTAAAAATACTTGAGCAGGGGTTTGTTGTTTCGCTGCATGCGCGCGCTGTCAACCCATTCATTGTTGTCGCGCAGCATGTATTCCAGATCGGCCTTGTCCAGGCGCGACCACGGCGTTTCGGCGCTGTCCAACGCAGCGGCATATTCAGCCAGATCGCGGCGGGCAAAGGCTTTCAATTCTGGTCGGATGACACAAAGCGAGTCGCTGAGGATGCTCAGGCGATCCACCATGTGGTAAGCGGGGTTGTGCAGTGGCGCGCCGGTGTCCTGGGCCACAGCCACGGCACCAGACAAGAGCAGGGCTATAAACACGCCCAATTGGTCACAGGATTTTAACATTGCAGTGCTTTTCAATTGATTCTCAGGCAAAATCTTCTAAAAATTCCCGGACGACAGGCTGCCAGGGAGCCCAAAAGTACGTATTCCATGAGCTATTGTGCCACAAAAGCACCATTTCGCCCTGGTGTTTTTGCACCGAGTGCGCCAGGGCGTACAGTTTTTCCCTGCCGGCCTCGGGGGTGAGTGCCTGCGCCAGGGCCAGGGTGACGTCCATGGCAATCAGTGGTTTTTCTTCCAGCGTCAACATTTGCCGATTGACCAGATCAAACACCGGGAAGGGCAAACAAGCGCCACAACGGAAGCCCGGCATTTCGGGGTACCCCAGGGTGCTGTCCCATGCCATACCGGCGTCTTGCCACACTTGCAGGGTGCGCTCGGGATTGTACCGCAGGTAATGTTGGCGGCCGGAGACCACGGGTTGTTTGACCCATTGCTGGAGGCTGTCGCGCTCGGATTTAAACGCCTCCAGGTTGTTCCAGCCCTCGTAAGACGGATGAAAGCCGATGACGTGGCCCCGGTTTTCCACTTGGTGGATCGTGTGCTGCACCTCGGGGTGTTGCAAGTCGTACCAGGCGTCGGAATGGCGTGGCCGTTTGCCCAAAAAGTTGAAATGCCCAACCAGGTTGTGTTTTTCCAGCAGGTTCAACCATTCATCAAACACGTCAAAGGGGTCTTGCTGTTGGGTAAATACCCTCGGCCACCACCAGTTTAGCGCAGGCAACCCCCCTCTGAGGGTTTCGCCCGCCAGGGTGCGCAGCCGTTCCGGAGCCGACCACCAAAGGCGCGGGTGGTCCACATCGCAAGAGCAATGTACGGTAAAATGCCGCTCTGCGGTGTTGGGCAAATGCAGGGCCCTGGCCAGGAAATCGGCATATTCTTCCACCACCGGCCGGTGCAAAAATCCGTGTTTTACGGCAAATGAAGCGTCAGCAGGAAAACGCCCGTGCGCGTCGCGGGCAGCCGGCAGGCACTCCTCCCAGCGGCTGAGCATGAAAAAAGCGCCGCCAAACAGGTCGGCGCCACAATGGGCGCTTGGCCCCTGTTCCTCGTACGTGGGGCGGCCGTACAAACCAATGATGTCATCGGCTGGCGACAACGGGTTTTGCAGCAAAAATGATTTGTCGGGATATGGCCACTGCGCCGGTGTGGCCTCGGCGTCGAAAGCGCTGAAGAAGACGTCGGGCATGGTCAGGTTCCGGCCCCAGGGCGTTTCCAGGCGGAAAAAACCGGTTTCGGCGGTCCAGTCCACGTGAAAATCCACGCCAAGTCGCCTGCGCAGCAGCACCTCAAAAAGCCATAATTTCTCCGGTTTTGCCCGGTCAGAAGTCAACACGCGCACCATAAGTCGATTGTTTGGAGCGGAAAAAAGGTTTGGGTAAAGGTACAAGTCCGGGTTTGTCCGGTATGATCTTTTTTAGGGGCACTACAAACGGGGCATTACCAATACCTTTGCCGCCGATCGGCTCAACGCCGGCGCCAATTCGAACTTGATTATGATCATGCGATTTTCTACCATTATTCTTTTGCTGTGCAGTACAGCCATTTTGCAGGCACAAAAAACCACCGTGCGGGGCAACGTATTCGACAAAGAGTCGGCCCAGCCCATTGCCTACGCCACCGTGCAGTTGGAAGGCGCTTCTTTGGGGGCTTCCACAGACGCGAGTGGTTTTTTTACCATCAACAACGTGCCACCGGGCGAATACACTTTAAAGGTGTCGTACCTGGGTTACGACAATGCGTCGTTGCCCATCACCCTGCGCGAGAGCGAGGTGCAATACCAGGCGATATACCTTGAACAAGGCGGCGAAGCGCTGGATGAAGTGGTGATCAGCGGCTATAAAGAAAAGGCACAGAGCGACGTGCAGGTGTCCAAGCTGACGGTTACGCCCAAACAAATACGCGCGCTGCCCTCAGCCGGCGGTGATGCCGACATAGCCCAGTACCTCACGGTGTTGCCAGGCGTCATCCTCACAGGCGATCAGGGCGGACAGTTGTACATCCGCGGCGGTTCGCCGGTGCAAAATCGCATCCTCCTTGATGGCATGACCATTTACAACCCCTTCCACAGCCTGGGTTTCTTCTCGGTGTTCGAAACCGAATTGATCCGAAACGTAGACGTATATACCGGCGGCTTCAACGCTGAATACGGCGGCCGCACCTCGGCTATTGTAGACGTACAAACGCGAGAGGGAAACCGAAAACGCGTAGCCGGGCTCGTGTCGGCCAGCCCTTTCCAGATTAAGGGACTCATAGAAGGCCCGCTGGTGAAACTCAAAGAGGGCAGCGACAAGAGCATTTCGTTTGTGGCCACGGCCAAAAAAGCGATCATCAATCAGGTGGACGATAAACTCTACAATTACGTAGAAAACGGCATTCCGTTTAATTACCAGGACATTTACGGCAAACTCACCCTCCAGTCGGGCAACGGCAACAAGCTGAACCTTTTTGGTTTCAACTATTCGGATGGCGTCGATTTTCCGGCCACGCAATTCTCCTGGGGCAGTTCGGGTGGCGGACTGGATTTTCAGTTGCTTCCGCAAAACTCCAACACCATCGTCAAGGGCGTATTTACGTTTTCAGATTACAACTCCGAGATCAACGACGCCGACAACAAGCCGCGCAGCAGCGGCATCAATGGCTATTATGCGGGCCTGAATTTCATCAATTTCGGTAAAGACAACGAGTTCCGTTACGGCCTGGAGCTCACCGGTTTTCAAACCGTATTTGAGTTCGAAAATTTCCGCAACGTCACCATCAATCAAACGGAAAACACCTCTGAAATTGGCGCTTTCCTGCGTTGGAAACGCAAAATCGGCCCGCTCGTCATCGAACCCGGTTTCCGCCTGCAGTACTACCTGTCGCTCAGCGACGTGTACTACGAACCCCGTCTGGGCCTCAAATACAACATCACCGACAACCTGCGCTTCAAAGCTGCATGGGGCCTGTACTCGCAGAACCTGCTGTCTACCATCAATGACCGCGACGTGGTGAACCTGTTCGTCGGCTTCCTTTCCGGGCCAGATGAGACCATTTACGAGCCCGGCTCCACCACCGAAAAAACCAAGAACCGTTTGCAAACGGCCATTCACTATGTGGGCGGATTTGAAATCGACTTGTTTAAAACCCTGAACCTCAACATAGAAGGCTATTACAAGGATTTTACACAGCTCATTTCCCTCAACCGCGACAAGTTGGAACCAGAAGATCCTGACTTCATCAAGGAAACGGGTGAAGCCTACGGCGTGGATGTGTCGTTCAAATACGAATTGCGCCGTGCCAATTTCTGGGCCGCCTATTCTCTGGGTTGGGTTAAACGTTTTGACGGCGTACAAACCTATCCGCCTGTGTTTGACCGCCGACACAACCTCAACCTGGTGGGCACGTACGAACTGGGGGCCAAACGCCAGTGGGAATTGGGCGCGCGCTTCAATTTTGGCACCGGATTTCCGTTCACCCTCACCCAGGGTTTCTACACCAACTACACCTTTGATCAGGGCATCGGCAGCGACGTGCTTACCGGCAACGGCGACCTGGGCATTGTGTACAGCGATGACCGCAACACGGGCCGCCTGCCCGCATATGGCCGCCTCGACTTGTCGGCCAAACGCCACTTCCGATTCAGCAAATACCTCCGCATGGACGTGACCGCCGCTGTGACCAACGCCCTCGACCGCGAAAACATTTTCTACTTCGACCGCGTGCGTTACGACCGGGTCAATCAGCTGCCCATTCTGCCCAGCCTCAGTGTCCAAGTACAGTTTTGAGTTATCAGTTTTGAGTTTTGAGTGGTGAGTTTTGAGTACTTTTGATTTTCGAGAAGGCTTTTACTCAACTTAGGCAACAGAAACCAAACCTGAAACCCAACTCAAAACTCAAAACTCAAAACTCAAAACTGATAACTCAAAACTCAAAACTGAAGTGAGGCTCACTCAATACTCCCACGGTGCCGGCTGCGGCTGCAAGATTGCCCCTAAAGTGCTGGACGACATCCTGCGCACGACCGAGCCGTTGGCGACGGATTCGCGCTTGCTCGTGGGCAACGAAGGGCGGGATGACGCGGCAGTGTTTGACCTGGGAGACGGTACGGCGCTGGTGAGCACCACAGACTTTTTTATGCCGATTGTCGACGATCCGTTCGACTTTGGCCGCATCGCCTCGGTCAATGCCATCAGCGATGTGTACGCCATGGGCGGCACACCCCTCATGGCCATTGCCGTACTGGGCTGGCCCATCAATGTGTTGCCTGCCGATGTGGCCCGAAAGGTGCTGGAAGGAAGCAGGGCAGCCTGCCGCGAGGCGGGTATTGTGCTTGCCGGCGGACACAGCATCGACAGCCCGGAACCCATTTACGGACTGGCTGTAAGCGGTCGGGTGCGCCTCGAACACCTGAAAACCAATGCCGGCGCACTGCCCGGCGCACAGTTGTACCTCACCAAGCCCCTCGGGGTGGGCATACTGACCACCGCACAGAAAAAAGAAGTGCTGCTGCCCGAACACGCAGACATTGCGCCTGCATCCATGCGCCAACTCAACAAGATCGGGGAGGTGTTTGGTCGTCTACCGTACATCCAGGCCATGACCGATGTGACGGGCTTCGGCCTGCTGGGCCACCTCGGCGAAATGTGCACGGCCGGGCAGGTGAGCGCCGTGGTGCACTATGCTGATGTGCCGCTGCTCGACACTGAATTGTTGCAGTACTATCTGGATTTGGGATGTGTGCCCGGCGGTACCAACCGCAACTGGGACAGCTACGGCCACCGCATGGCCGGCGCTGACGACCCCGGTGTGCGCTACCGCCTGGCCGATCCGCAAACCAGCGGCGGATTGCTGGTGGCCGTGGATCCGGCGTTTACGGCCCATTTTGAAGCGGCGGCAGCCGCTGAAGGTTTTTTATTGAAACCGCTTGGGTTTATGGTGGAGCAGCAGTCCGTGTTGGTGACGGTGGTTTGAGGGTGGAGTGGGGTGGAGGTTGCCGCCTTCGGCGGTTTTTTTGACCATAGAGGAGGGTGCCGCCTTCGGCGGTTTTTTGACCACAGAGGAGGGGAGGTTAAGGGAGGTTTTTGCCGCCTTCGGCGGGTTTTTTTTGACCACAGAGGAGGGGAGGTTAAGGGAGGTTTTTGCCGCCTTCGGCGGTTTTTTTTAACCACAGAGGCGTTTGAAAAAATCCGTTTTCCGCCCGCTCCCAACCCGTGATCCACTCAATATCGTTTGACCGACTCAATGATATACGGCGGACGGTTTTTCAACTCGGTATAAATATTGGACAAATAAATAGACATCACATACAGGTTCAAACACGTGATGGCGAAAAAGATGGACATAAGCACCACCAGAAAAGCCCATCCGCTGAGGGTTTCGTGGTGGTCGCCGAAGATGTCCACATTGGTGAGTTTAACCTTCACGGCGTTGAAAATGCTCACCCCGGCCACCAGCACCGAGCCCAGGAAAATCCACAGCAGCAGGCTGCGCAGGAAAGTGGTGAAGGACGTCATGGCCACCAGCGCATTGCGGAACTGGTTGCCGAAAGCACTTCCGGGATCAGGTCGCAAAGGTTCGGGCACGTCAATCGAACTGGTGTTGTACCCCACCAGGGCATAGTTGGCTTTCAGGTAATGGCTGTTTTCGCGCAGGCGAAGCAGGGAGTTGAGCGCGCGGCGGCTGATCATCCGTGTGTGGTGGGCTCGGGTGTCGAGTTGCAGTCCGGAATAGCGGGCCATTACGTTGTAGAAAGCGCCATACAGCAAGCGTTGGTTCCAGGGCAATTGGCGATCCCGTCCACGCAGATACACAATGTCAAAACCCTGCTGGCAACGCTCCCAGAGGTCGATCAGCAGCTCCGGTCGGTGGTTGAAATCGAATTCAAACACGGCTGTATAGTCGCCATTGGCGCGGTCCAGCCCGGCCAGAATGGCGTTGTCGCGGGACACCGGAGCGCTCAGATTGAGCACAAAAATGTGCTTGCGCAGCACCTCTGGAAGGGGTTTGATGACTGCATCGAGCGCGGCGGTGTCGCAGTGGTTGTTCACCAGCACAAACTCGAAATGGCTGAAATGGGTGTGCAGCACGCCATACAGGTTTTCGAGCCACACTTGCAGCTCGGTCATTTGGCCGGAAGTTTGCAAGACGCCTACGGCAGATATAAATGACAGTTTGGGTTTGTCCATAGAGGGCGAAGATACGGAATACGGAATGCGGAATACGGAATGCGGAATGCGGAATGGGCCCTGCTTTTGGTTTTTCGAAATAATGTCACCACAGGCACAATCGGTAAAGCCGAATTGTACTACTTTTGTCAATGCTTTTGCGCAAGGCTGTATTTACCCCTGCAAATACAGCCAAAGCAGCGCAAATTCCGCATTCCGCATTCCGCAATTCCGCATTCCGCATTCCGCATGCATTCTGGCAGCCATTATCGACTTTTCGAATCCATTTACTGGTCTCGGCGCGACGTGTACGCGCTCATCCTCATTGGTGCCATCCCGACGGTTTTGTATCAGGTGTTTGACTGGCACTGGCTGGCAATCCCTTGGTTGCCGGTCACGCTGGTGGGTACGGCCGGAGCGTTTTTGGTGGGTTTTCGCAACACGCAAACGTACAACCGACTGTGGGAGGCCCGTCAAATCTGGGGCGCCATCGTGAACACCAGCCGTTCATGGGGCATGCTGGTTAAAGCCAGCGTGCACGACGACGAAGGGGCGCACCGCGAACTCATCTACCGGCATTGTGGCTGGCTCACGGCCTTGCGGCACCAGTTGCGCGAACCCCGGGCATGGGAATCGATGGAAAAACCAAGAAACAGGGAGTTCAGAAAGGGATTTTCGGTGCCCGAGTATCAAATTGCGCTGGGCGACGACCTTAAACCTTATCTGGCGCCTGACGAGTGGACGTACATCATGGGCAAAAAAAACAGGGCCACACAACTCATCGCTCAGCAATCGGAACACCTGGTGCGCCTCCAAAAAGAAGGCCGGATTGATGCCCTGAATTTTGTGGAGCTGGAGCGCCTGCTCATCGACCTCTACGACCAGCAAGGCAAGTGCGAACGCATCAAAAACTTTCCTTATCCGCGACAGTTTGCCAGCGTCAACCTTTATTTCGTGTGGCTCTTGGTCATCCTCCTGCCCTTTGGCATGCTCAACGAGTTTCGGTCCTTCGGCGAGCACTTTACCTGGCTCACCATACCGTTTACCGTCATCGTTGGATGGGTGTTCACCATGCTGGAAAGCATCGGGGTGGCCACCGAAAATCCGTTTGAAGGCGGCCCAAACGACGTGCCCATTTCGGCCCTGAGCCGCACCATTGAAATTGATTTGAGAGACATGCTGGATGAAACCGATTTGCCCCAGCCCTTAGTAGCAGAAAATAAAATCTTAATGTGATAATCTGTATTTTGTGTGTCTTGTCTACATTTGCGCCTGATAATCGATTGTACTCCAGTCGAATTTTTTAAGTATTTAAATGAAAAAACAAGTGAAGCAGACAAAATCTGTACTCATGGCCACCTTGCGCAAGGTAGCCCGCATGGCCTTTTGGGCTGAATCCAAAGACACCAACTCCGGCGAAGCAGTTGATCTGGCCCGGGAGGCGGCCTGGTCGCGCCGCCGCTTCCTGGAAGCTACAGGCAAGGGATTGTTGCTCACCGGTGCCGCGCCAATGGCCGGTGGATTGATCAAACCCACGCTGCTCGGCACCCTCCAAAAAGCCGTGGCACCCCGCATCGCCATTGTAGGTGGTGGCATGGCCGGACTAAGCGCCTTGCACACCTTGAAAAAAGCAGGCATAGAAGCGACGATCTATGAGGCTTCCGGCCGCACAAGCGGACGC
Organism: Saprospiraceae bacterium; assembly: GCA_049317805.1. Lineage (GTDB taxonomy): Bacteria > Bacteroidota > Bacteroidia > Chitinophagales > Saprospiraceae > M3007. The sequence goes on along the minus strand of JBMOHO010000006.1, from coordinate 13,280 downwards.
ATTTTCACGGTGCAAAACGCCATGGGTGAAGGCACCTGGGCCGAATTTGGCGCCGAATTCATAGACACCAACCATGCCGACATGTGGGCGCTGGCCAAAGAATTCAACATTGAACTCATTGACTATGCCCAGCCCTCTGAAACGGCCCTCAAAACAGAAACTTTTTTCTTCGATGGTAAACACTACTCCATCAAGGATAGTGTAGACGCCTTCCGCACCTTCGCGCCCCGCATGAAAAAAGACATGGACAAGCTGTCCGATTCGATTGACTGGGAAACAAAAGACAAGTTTACCAAAGAAATGGACAACACCAGTTTGTCTGAATACCTCGAAAAGGTTGGCGCAAAAGGCTGGATCAAACGCTTTATCGAAGTATCCTATGAGTCTGAATACGGCCTGTCGCCCGATGTGCAATCGGCCCTAAACCTGCTGCTGCTCATTTCGCCAGACACCGAGAAGGGCCACATTGAGCTTTTTGGCGAAAGCGACGAACGCTACAAAGCCCGCGGCGGCAACCAGCGCATACCCGACGCCTTAGCCAAAAAATACGCCGGCAACATCGAACTCAACCGCAGCCTGGAGTCTATCCGTTCTAATCCCAATGGTTCGGTCAACCTGCATTTTGCGGGCATGGCTGCCGATGTGGTGGCCGATTACGTCATCGTGTGCATCCCCTTCACCAAATTGCGCGAATGCGAATTGAAGATGGACATGCCGGCCAAAAAACGCGAGTGCATCAACACCCTCGGCTACGGCACCAATGCCAAACTGATGCTCGGCATGAAAAGCCACTTCTGGCGTGAACAGGGCTACGGCGGACTCGTGTATGCCGACAATGGCGTGCCCAATGGTTGGGACAACGCACAACTGCAAACACCCGCAAACGGCCCGGCGGGTTTGTCTATTCTTTTTGGCGGCCCCTCAGGCGTGAAAGTTGGCGAGGGCACACCCGAGTCGCAAAAAGACATATACCTGCCTAAATGGAACCAGATTTATCCGGGTGCCACGCAGCAGCACAACGGTAAAGTGTCGCGCATGCACTGGCCCTCTTACCAGTATAACAAAGGCAGCTACATTTGCTACACCACAGGCCAGTACACCGGCATTTCCGGCTGGGAGGCCACGCCAGTGGGCAATGTGTATTTCGCCGGCGAACACTGCGGCGGCGATTTTGCAGGCTACATGAACGGTGCTGCCCAGAGCGGGCGGGAAGCCGCGGAGCTGATTGTCAAGAAAATGGACTAAGCGTTAAAACGTTTCCTGCATACTGAAATACAAGCCGTGCGAGCGGTCAAGCCCAAGCCCGTAGTCAACTGTGAGGTTGACTCGGGCGCGCTTGTCCATTTTCATGCGCAACCCGACACCCAGTCCGGGGGCCCCTTTTTCAAACAAGTTCAATTCGTAGCCGGAGGCAAACGTGGTGTTCAAAAATGCTACCCCGCCCCACATGCCGTTGTCAGACAAAGGAAAACGGTATTCTGCTTCGACATACACCACGTCGAGGCCCCGGTAACGCCCTTGTACATACCCCCTGCCCGATCGGTTGTAGGTGTCCCAACCCACCGAGGGCAATGCCAGATAGGGCACCTCTCCGTCCAGGATAAAACTGCCCCAGGTCCAAAAGGATATCACCTGGCGGTCTTTTGTGTCAGACAAGCCCCGGTAATACCGCAAGTCGTAATTCAATTGTACGCTGTTGCGTGCACTTTTAAAAATTTTGGGATTGTATCGCAAAGTCAAAGCGGCGTAATAGCCGTCGTATGGGTTTGCAATGACGTCGCGGGTGTCAGACAAGATGTTGATGTTGAATCCGTTGGTGATGTAGTGATTTGGATTCAGTTTATTGAGCACGGAATATGCGTAGTGGTTGGTGATGAAAAACTGTTCGCTGCTGGAGTCGGTATTCAGCTTTTCGTCCCGGATGTTAAAGTGGTTTTCGAAGGCGATGCCAATGCCTGCGTAGAGGCTTGTGTTGCCAATTTGCCGCACCACATCCTGGTAAATGCGGACATAATTGAATCGCATGGGTTCGGCTTTTGGCGGGGTATTCAGGGGGAGTTCGTTGATGGTCACCAGGTAACTGTTTCCGCCAGCGTTGTTTATGCCCAGACCGTATGTGGGTTGCGAAAAAAACAGCAGCCGCCAGTCGCCCTGTAAAAACCAGCGGTTGTTTTTCAGGTATACTTTGCTTCGGGCATTGACGATGAACTGTTGTTTGGAGGTGACCTGACAGTTCAGCATGCCTGTCGACAATCGGGTGGGGGAGGGGGCCATGAGCCTGGTAATGCTGATGGCACCGCCCGCCACAAAGCCGTTTGCCGGCGCATAACCGATGACGGGCAGCAGCGACAAGTAGTTTTTTCCCACTTGCAATTCTGGCCGTTGTGCCATAATGGTGTCGCCTTTCCACTGATTGATGACGTCGGTGATGTCCCTGTCTTCAGAAAATGTTTGTGCTAAGCCGCAAACCCACACGCTGCAAAGCAAGGTCGTAAGGCAATATGTACCAGAAATAGACATGAGTGCGGTATGAATGGTTTGTTCGATTGGCGTTGATGCTGCTCAAGATGCAAAGTTTGTTTATTTTTGCAGGATCACCAAAAGGGTGTTTCTTGTCGCACGCGGACATCATTGAATAAAAAATGTTAAACCAATACCATTGAAAATGTTACGCATTATTACCGCTCCGGTTTTGTTGTTGCTGTTGCTGAACAATTGCGCCCGGGATACCAAATCTGCGCAAGCTGCACCAACCGGCATGGTGTACATACCTGGCGGCACATTTGTCATGGGTTCCGACGCCAAAGATGTGCTGAAACACGAAGGGCCGGCGCATGAAGTGATGGTGCACCCTTTTTTTATGGACGAGCACGAGGTTACCAACGCTGAGTTTGCCCGTTTTGTGGAGGTTACCCAATACATCACCGTTGCCGAGCGCCCGATAGACTGGGAGGTGCTCAAACAGGAAGTGCCTGAAGGCACGCCCAAGCCGGCGGATTCCCTGTTGCAGCCCGGCTCTCTGGTGTTCAGGGCCATTACTGACCGGCCGCTGGAAGAAATAGAGTACTTTGACTGGTGGAACTGGGTAGTCGGCGCCAACTGGCAACACCCGGAAGGCCCCGGATCCGACATTGCCGGAAAAGAAGAGCACCCGGTCGTGCACATTGCTCTGGAAGACGCCCTGGCATACGCAAAATGGTCGGGCAAGCGCTTGCCCCCGGAGGCTGAATGGGAATTTGCAGCCAAAGGAGGACATCCGAATGCGCGTTTTGCCTGGGGCGAAGAAGACCCGATCAACAACCCCAAACTCGCCAACATCTGGCAAGGCACGTTTCCAAAAGGCAACACCACCTTAGACGGATTTGAGACCACCGCACCCGTAAAAAGTTTCCCGGCCAACAGCTATGGGCTGTACGACATTTCTGGAAACGTGTGGGAATGGACCACCGACCATTACGATTTTCGCTACTACGAGGCGCTCTCTTCCGAAGGGCATTGCCGCAATCCGGCCGGATCAAAGGACGTATTTGATCCCAACGACCCTTACGCCAAGGACAAACGGGTCATCAAAGGCGGCTCGTTTCTCTGCCACGTGAGCTACTGCGAGAGCTATCGGCCCTCGGCGCGCATGGCCACGGAAGTGAATTCGAGCCAGATGCACCTGGGGTTTCGCTGTGTTAAAGACGTGCAATAGGGTCAAAATTCCCAACCGAAAGTGGTGTAAAACACGTAGTCCGTTTCGTTGCCCGAAATGGCAGGGCGGTTGTCGTAGTTGAGGGTAATGCCGGTTTTGACGTAAAAGTCGTTGGGCAAATCGTATTTGAGATCAAACTTTAAATCTGAACGGATGCGTCGGCGTTCGGTAAGGCTGGGGTAGGCGTACAGGGAAGTCAGCATGTTTAAGTCTCCAACGTCAAACAGGTTCACTTCGGCGCCAAAAAAGGCCTCAAGGCTGTTGCGCGTTTGGGTTTCGTTTGTAAATTGCTCGTTGTTGAAGGCCAGACCACCCCCTGCGCCCCAATATGCATGGTTGGTATGGACGATGAATTTGCCCAATCCGATCTTGCCGTTGGTGCGCAACTTGATGGCTTGTTCGGTATTGGCCAAAAAGGTGAGGTCGTACGAAGCGAACCAGTCGTTTTGCAGGTAATAATTGTAGCCCAAACCACCGTCATACCGCCGGGTGGCGGTGGCGCTGTCCTGAACTGAAGTGTTGGCGTTGTAGTACAGCTCCACATCCCATTTGTCGGCCAGGTACGCGATTTTGCTGCGCAACGAAAACTGGCGCAACTGATTGGCTTTGGTGTAGTTGATGCCGAGGTCAAGGTTGATGTCGATCCGGTCCCAGAATTTTTTTTCCAGGCCTTTGAGGTACACTACACTTTCGACCGTGGTGTACACCGTGTCGGCTTCATAAATGCGTCCGATCAGGAGGGTGTCGTTGCGGAGGGTGCGCACGTTGCCGTTGGTGCGCAACCCGTCAGACAGGGTGATCAAAAAACGGTTCAGGGAGTACACCTCTTTCACCTTGTCCCATTTGATCTTAAAATCCTCGTCGGAATAGGTTGTTTTCATGATCAAAACGCCATTGTTCAGCGATTTTATTTCCCCGACCATGAGGTCGTTGTTGGTCATGACAACCGTGTCTTTTTGTGCCCGGAGCGTGGGTGCACAGAGCAAAAGGAAAGCAGCGATCAGGGCCTGGTTTTTCATAAAAAAGACGGGCCCAATATCTGAAAACTTTACATTTTCCAAACAAGGATTATTTCTGCGTTTATTCCAGTGCGGTCAAGCGCAAACTGGCCGACATGCCGTCGAATGCTTTCCAGTTGTTCTGGCTGCCATATTTATAAAAATGTGTGCTGCCAACCACCGGCATGGCTATAGGCAAAGCCAGATAGGTACCCTTTCCGCTGCTGTAAACCCATTCTACGCTGATGGCTATTTTGTCTTCGCATTCGATGTCGTAAGGCAGCAGATCAACGTCTATCCAGCCCATTTTTTTACCGGTAATTTCTATGATGATGTTTTCAGGGGTGATGTTTTGAGCCGGTTTCCCGTTGTTTATGGTATATATGTTGATCCGGAAGCGCACCGTGTCAAAGTTGTTGTATTTCAGCATAAACGAGCATTTCTCGAGCAGTGCCGGGTTTTTGAGTTTGAACTGTCGGCCTACTTCGGAGCCCAGATTTTGATTGGGCTGCTTGTGCACAACAAAATTGACTTTCAGGTTGGTGTTTTCCCGGTCTGAACCCATTTCAATCCGGTTGGTTTTTTTGGGGCGCACGGTCACCTCGGGCAGCCGTTGCGGTGTGGGTTGGAGGTAGAGGACTGGATGCAGGCGCACAAAATCAACCGACAGTACGTGGACGCTGTACCCCAAGCCATAAATCCGAACCGAATCGGCGCCCGTTTCCGGCAGCAGGAGTTCAAAATGGCCTTCGGGGGCACTCACAGTGCCGTAGGTGGTACCAGGCACACCGATGCCTGCATATGGGACGGGCTCTTCGGTTGCAGCGTCGAGTACACGCCCTTGCAAACGAATGTTTTGAGCTGCGACAGGCGAGACGGCACACGCGGCAAGCGCGAGCGTCAGGTAAAAATTGGTGCTAAAAAAGGGTGCGTGCATCATGTTTGGCAGGCTTGTGTGGTGAACGAACGCCACAAAATTGCATGATTGCCCGGAGAGGTTGGATAGCCAAGGGGCCAATGGCAGCATTGTATGGTGAAAAGCAAGGGTATGGGGCGAACGGATGCCATCCGGGGTGAAATGCAACAGTCGACTTTGGTCGAGCGGTTTACTTTGCCGCCATTTCCCACACCCGACGGCCTGCGCCTCCTTCCCACAAGGGTGGTGTTTGACCGGCCTTCCAGCGGCCAGACAGCGCCTCGGACAGGTATTTTCCGGCCTCCTGTACGTCCAAACTGCCGGAAAGCACATTGGTGCCCATCTCCACGGTAATCGGCCTTTCGGTGTTTTCCCGCCAGGTCAGACAAGGCGTTTTGCTGATGGTGGTTTCTTCCTGCACACAACCCGAGTCGGTGACCACCAGCGCGGCCTGCTGTTGCAAAGCCTGAAATGCCATCCAGGGCAAAGGGTCAAGCTGGATCATGCCGTTCAATTGGGACAGCCGTCCGCCCCATCCCGATGCATCCAGGCGCATGCGGGTGCGTGGATGTACGGGGAAGACCACCGGGCAACAATTCGTCAATGCACGCAGCAATTCAAGCACTCGCGTAAGACCGGCTTCTGAATCGACGTTCGAAGGCCGGTGCAGGGTCACCAGGGCGTATTGTTTGGGTGCAAGCCCCAGTTGCTGCACCACCGGTTGTGAGGCAATGGCTGGTGCATGCATCAGCATCACGTCGGCAAGGAGGTTGCCCACCAGGTGTATGTTTGCCTCCGAATGGCCTTCGCGCAGCAAGTTGATGCTGCCGGAAACCTCGGTGCACAGGAAGCTCGTGCTCAGGGCATCCATCACGATGCGGTTTCGCTCTTCGGGCATGCGCCGGTCGAAACTGCGCAATCCGGCTTCATAATGGATGACGGGGATGTCGAGGGCGTCGGCCGCCAGTGCGCCAGCCACCGATGCGTTGACGTCGCCGATGAGCAATGCCTTGTCCGGTCGCTTGTTTTCCCACAGGTTTACCAAAGCCTCTGTGGTGCGCGCGATTTGCAGCCCTCGGTTGCCGCCGGCAATGCCGAGGGAGACATCGGGCGCGGGCAAGCCGAATTCCGTCCAAAACACACTGCTCATGGCCGGATCGCTGTGTTGGCCGGTGTGTACCACCTGCATGTTCAGGCCATGCATCTGCTCTGCCGCCCGGTGCAACGCCGCGTATTTGATGAAATTGGGTCGGGTGCCGAGGAGGAGGGCGATCATGCACCAGAACCTTGATGCAACAAAGCATTTTTCGCCTGGTCGATGCCCTTTCCCAGCAATGCATCGGGTAAAAGCGCTTTTAATTTGTCGGCATGTCGGCTGTGGTGCAGGTCGGTACCCAGAAAAGAAACCAAATTATTGTCCACCAGTATTTTGGCCATCTTGCGCGGGGCTGGGCCGTAGTAGCCATTGAGCGACAACAAGTTGACCTGGAGTTCTATGTTGCGGTCGGCAAAAACCGCCAAAGCATCTGCCGTTCGGTAGTACGGATAGCGTTCGGGGTGGGCCAGCACGGGCAGATACCCTTTCATTTGCAGGTCAAAGAGCACCTGCATCAGATCCGGAAAGGGTTCCATCATGCTTTGTTCCACCAACACCCGGTTGCCTGGAAGCGTCAGCAGCGGTTCCGTTTTCATCAGTTGCACAAACGTTTCGTCGATGTAGTATTCCGCAGCGGCGTCGAAACCCACATCCATGCCCAGTTCCTGCAAAGCCTCCTGCACCTCATCGCGTTTGCGCAAAATGGTGTTGCGGGAGTTGGGGTACAGCTCTGTCATCACGTGGGGTGTGGTGTACAGGTACCTGTAACCGAGCTCCATCAAGGATTGAATGAGTTCGAGTGACGTTTGCAAGTCCGGCGCGCCGTCGTCAATCCCAGGCAACAAATGGGAGTGCAAGTCCACTTCCAAAGCGCTGAAATCGGTATGAGACGGCGGCGTTTGACGAAAAAATGGAAACAAGGAGTGTAGCATACCAGTTGCTAAGGTACAACCATTTCTGTGTTTCGTTTGTGGGCTTTTGCAGGTTAAAAAAAAGAGGCGACCACAAGGGTCGCCTCCGGGAAGAGTGTTTTGATTATGGGTGTGGGGTGGCGCGTGCAGGTGGGGAGAAGATTATGCGGAAACAGCAAAACATGCCAGATTAAAGCATACTGAAAGCTTGTGATATCAGCACAAAGATACGAGACAGTTTGTTACACAACACAGACAATAATGCAAAATTTACAATTGAAATATGGCATAAAAAACACGAAAAAAAAAACAATATTGGGTTTGTATACATGAATTTATGATTTTAAGATGGGCGCAAAAAAATTACGGCTTCATCAGGGCATACCAGGGCATGAAACGCACGGTAGTGTTTCCAACCTGTATGTTTTCTGTCAGGGAGCGGTTCACTACCCAGGCCTCCTCCGGCTGGTAAACATCAATGAAGTGGCGCAACGACCTTTCTATTTTTGGCGCGTCCAATCGACCCGATTTGACCTCTATGGGCAAAATCCTCGATCCGAAGTGGACTACAAAATCAACCTCGGCCTGATGTTGGGTGCGCCAATAATGCAGCGAAGACACGGCTGAGTTAAACCGATGTTCCACCAGCAGAAATACAAATTGTTGGAACAAAAACCCAAATTCCGGGTCCGTAGCGTCTATCTTTTGGACGTCAAGCAGGTGGTTGCGTAAGCCGCAGTCTCTGAAATAATACTGAGGCGTTTTAACCAACTCTTTATCTTTATTGGTAAAAAAAGGCGTTATGGCTTCGCAAATGAAGGTTTTTTCGCTGTACCACAAGTAATGTTTAAGGGTTTGAACCGACAAATTGGTCTGTGCGGCCAAATCCTGATAATTGACCATGCGTCCAATGCGGTTGGCCATCAACTGCAGCAGCGTGATAAACGCGCGCGATTTTTCCAACCGAAGCAACAACTGAATATCCCGCTCAATGTAACCTTGAAACAGTTCGTCGAGAACCGCTTTTTTTTCTTGTACCGTAGGCGCGGTTACGACCCTTGGGTACCCGCCAAACAACATATATTCTGTCAACAATTGATCAGCCAAATGCTGGTCTGTTTCCAATAACGCCAAGGCCGAATCTATCGATCTGCCCACTCGATACGCCACAAACTCTGCCGGAGAAACCGGATACAGGTAAAAATTCCGTTTCCGCCCAACCAGCGATTCTGCAATTTTTTCCTTGAGTTCAATGCTTCCTGATCCGGTCGCAATCCATTTATGGGGCAGCCCCCGGTCGTAAATGCCCTTTAAAAACAAACCCGCATTTTCAATGCGTTGCACCTCGTCTATGAAGATATGCGTGCGTTTGCCCTCGGTCAGTGCGTTTACCCGGTCAATGAATTGTGTCTGTGAGCCGAAAAATCGGGCGTCGCTGTCTATGTCCAAATTAAAAAACAAACAGGATTGGCCGGCCTGCTCCAGTTCGGCAGCCAGCGATTTCAACAAGGTCGTTTTTCCGGATTGCCGCGGCCCAATGAGCAGGGTGATCTCCGGTTGTAGTAAGTGATCCTTGATGCTTTGATACAAAAAACGGTCGATTTCCATGCCCTCTTTGCAGTTGTGTTACCTGCAAAGATAACCTGTTTTTGAATAGTCACGGGGGAAAACACAAGTACACTTTCGTTTTCCCCGCAGTAAAACACAAGTGCACTTTTATTTTCCCCGCTTTTTTAAATATTGAATCAACTCCTGGGTAAAAACCCGTGCCCCTGCTGTGTTCACGTGGCCCACGTCGTGAAAATTGTCCGGATCGTGGTAAGCAGCCAGCGTGGTGTCGTAGTGCATGCAGTCCACTTCCGCACCGGCAAAAGCGCGTATGCGCGGCTCGAAGCCATCGGACAACACTTTAAAATTGGGCGGAAACACCAGCACCAGATCAAGCCCGTTGGCCTGGCAGGTGTGGATAAACCGCTGAAAATGATCCCGTTTTTCGGGAATTTCGTCGTCCACCCGATACGGATGCACGTAATAGTCGTATTGCCGGTTCCAACCCGAGTCCTGAAACGACACCGGCATGGAGCCGCAGGGTAAAATCGTGTCCATGGTATTAAACGCTACCTGCCGCGGAAACAAATAGCTGCGGGTGAGCTGACTCGACACCAGCAGCACGTTCAACAAGCCGTTTTTTTCACCCTGCTTCACCAGGGCATCCCTGACAGGCGCGTATTTGATGAGCGGGTACAGCCTGTCGGAGCGGAAGTTGATGTAATCATCGCGCAGCAGTTCGGTCGGCTCGTCCACCACCAGCAGCACGGTATGCGGGCGGGGCTGCAGGTGCGCCACCGCCTGATCGAGCAAAAAGGTGTGAAAGGTGATGTCGGAACCCGGGTACGACAGGTTATATGCCCGCACCCCAAGGCTGTCACTCAGCATGTGTGCAATGACGCTGCGGGCGCCTCGCGACGAGCCGAACACCAGCATGTCGGCCTGCAATTGGTTGGTCAACACCCATTCCAGCCGCCGGTCCACCTCCATGTCCGGTGCCGGCGAATAGGTGCGCACGAGGATCAGCCCTTTGTCCAGGACGAGCAGCACGGCGCTGAACAGCAACAATTCGAGCAAAAAACGCTTCATGCCCTAAAATTGGAAATAAATGAACGGTTGTTCTTCCCCGCAAAACAGCAGCACCAAAAAAGCGAGTCCGTAATACAAGCCCCAACGCAGGGCCTTGGGCCATTGTACACCCAATTGCGCCAGGGCGTGGGGTTGCTCGCGACCGATCCATTCGATCAGGATCATCAGGCCCATCATGCCAAAAAGGGTTTCCGGAAAAACAGTTACGGGTGCAAACAAAGTCGCTGAAAAGATGCCGGAGAGGTACACCAGCGCTTGCTCCAAGTCTTTTGCCCGGAAAAACACCCAGGCCAGCGTAGTGAGCGCAAACGTGCAGGTCATGGACAACAATTCGCGCCAATTGGGCAGCCATCGCCCCGACGCCACGGTATCCAGGTGCCGCCGGTTGTGTCCCAACAGCAGCAGCGGCAGGAAAAACAAGGCGTGCAGGGCACCCCAGGCGATGAACGTCCAGTTGGCCCCGTGCCAAAAGCCGCTGACCAGAAACACTATAGTAGTGTTGCGGATGCTCATCCATCGACCGCCCCGGCTGCCGCCCAGCGGGATGTACAGGTAGTCGCGAAACCAGGTGGACAACGAGATGTGCCAGCGCCGCCAGAACTCGGCCATGTCGCGCGAGAAATACGGATACGCAAAATTGCGCATGAGCTGGATGCCGAAGAGCCTGGCCGTGCCGATGGCCACGTCGGAATACCCTGAAAAGTCTCCGTAAATCTGGAACGCAAAAAACAACGCCCCGAGCAGGAGCGTGCTGCCGGTGTGCGCGGCGGGGTCTGCAAAAATGTCGTTGACGTACGTGGCGCAGTTGTCGGCCACCACCGCTTTTTTGAATAGTCCCCACAAGATTTGCCGCAGGCCGTCTACCGCCTGCGCATAATCGAACCGGCGCGGGGCCGTAAACTGGGGCATCATGTTGCCCGCCCGTTCGATGGGTCCGGCGGCCAGTTGCGGAAAAAAACTTACAAACGCGGCGTACGCCACAAAATCATGCGTGGGTTGCTGCTTGCTGCGGTACACGTCTATGGCGTAGCCCATGCTCTGAAACGTGTAAAAACTGATGCCGACAGGCAGGACAATGTCGAGCGCGCGGGGCTGTATGGCGTACCCGAAAAAGGTAAACGCCGCACAAAACTGATCGGTGAAAAAATTGTAGTACTTGAAAAATCCGAGCAGGCCCAGGTTTATGGCCAGGCTACACGCCAGCAGCCACCACCGCCGGCGCGGGTGCTGCACGCGCTCCAGCCCGATGCCCACCGAATAGTCGAGCACAATGCTGAACCACATGAGGGCGAGGAAACGCCAGTCCCACCACCCATAAAACACACAGCCTGCCGCCACCAGCAGCGCATTTTGCAAACGCAGGCGTCGGTTGGCGACAAACCAGTACGCCACGAAGACGACGGGCAGGAAAACGGCGAAGTCGAAGGAGTTGAACAGCATAGGGCAGCCTTTGCACTTGAAATGCTTTTATCGCTTCAACAAAATATATCTGGATACTTTTCGCTCAGTCCGTTACCGGATGTGGTCGTTCTTCTAAAACTGCCGGAAAAAAGTATCTGGCTGACGTTTTGTTGTGAAAAACCCAAAATTGGGGAATTTTTCGAATGGGTTTCATTAAAATAGTAATGGGGAGGGGGCGCAAGCCGTTTTTTCTCCAAGCGGCATGGTCTTCGCGGTTGGCACGCAGGCGGTTACGCCAGGTGGCGCTGCTCTGGCCACCGGTGCGCATGTGGGTGACTACTGAAGGCAGGTATGCGGCGCGAAGCCTGTGTTTATACAAAAACCGGAGCATCAGCTCATAATCAGCAGAAGACTTTAGGTCTATATCGAACAATCCATACCGCTTATAGCAGATGAGGCGGGTAAAAAACGCAGGGTGGGGTGGCATCCAACCAAAAAGGAACTTGGAGGCCCTGAAGGCACCCGACTTCCAAATACGGGTGATCCGATGCGGGTTGTCAGGAGCCACAAAATTAATATCGCCGTATACAGCATCGGCCTGGGTTTTGTGAAATTTATTGGCCACTTCTAACAACACCCAGGGGTGAACAAAATAGTCGTCTGAATTGAGGATACCAACAAATTCGCCCGAGGCCATTCGAAGGCCTTTATTCATGGCATCGTAAATGCCCTGATCGGGTTCGGAAATCAGCAAAAGGCGTTCATCCTGGTATTTTTCGACAATTTCAACAGTCATATCCGTAGAGTTGCCGTCAATGACAATTAGTTCAATGCGTACTCCCTTTTGAGCTAAAACACTGTTAATAGTGTCCCTGATGGTATTGGCACTGTTGTAGGCCGGAGTAATGATGGTGAACGTCGGTTGCACGTTGATTGATTAATGAATTTAAAAACCGGCGTTCCAGGGATGGTGAATTTTGAATGGGAAGAATATGATTTAAGAATTACAATCGTCTGATGAGACAATTCTCAAGCACCAAAACGTCCATGTCGGTGCGAAGATAACATGCCAAAGCTTCATCAGGTGTGTTAACTATTGGTTCATTTTCGTTAAAGGATGTGTTAAGTAATAGAGGAACGCCGGTTTTGTCGGCAAAACGTTGTATAACGCGATGATATCGGGGGTTGTCGATGGCTGAAACTGTTTGTAAACGCCCGGTTCCGTCTATATGGGTAACTGCCGGAATGTTATTTCGCTGTTCTTCTCGAATGCGCAATACTTTTTCCATAAAAGGTGCGGTGTCGGTTTTTTCAAAATATTCACCTACCGCTTCATCCAGTATGGACGGGGCAAAAGGTCGGAAGCTTTCGCGGCGTTTGATTTTGGAATTGATCAAGTCGCGTGCATCCTGACGGGCAGGATTGGCGAGGATAGAGCGGTTGCCCAAGGCGCGAGGGCCTAATTCTGCACGACCTTGAAACCAGCCTACCACCATGCCGTCGGCCAATAGCGTGGCAGTTGTCTCAAACAGCTCGTCGTCTGTCAGGCGTTCATAAACGATTCCTTGTTGGCGGAGGATCACTTCTACTTCGTCTGTACTGAAATGTGCGCCAGTATAGGCTTGAC
>JBMOHO010000005.1:0-29887 GCA_049317805.1 Saprospiraceae bacterium | reverse complement strand
ATCAGGCGCGCCGCGATGACGTTGACCGACTTTTGCAAACCGCCGGCCATGGAATACCAGCCGCCGTAGTTGTCGTTGTAGTTATGGGGTTCCCAGTCAATTATTTTGACGAGGTGGTTGGAGAAAAAATCGCAGGGTTTTACGCTGTCCTGGAGGGCTGCGGCATACACGATGGGTTTGAAAGTAGAGCCCACCTGGCGATTGCTTTTGACGTGGTCAAACTTGAAGTGCCGGAAGTCGGTGCCGCCCACCCAGGCGCGGATGTATCCGTTGTGGTGATCCATGGCCATAAAGCCGCAGTTCAGCAGGCAGTAGTAGTACCGTACGCTGTCGATGGGCTTCATGATGGTGTCTACATCGGTGCCGCCATTTTTCCAGGAAAAAATGGTCATGGGCACGGGTTTTTCGAAGTTTGCCCGGATGGAGTCGTTGGCAAGGCCACCTTCCTTGAGGGTGCTCCAGCGGTCGCTGCGGCGTATGGTTTCTTCGATCCATTTGTCGTCGCCCCAGGGTTTTTCTTTGGTATACCCTTTCCAGTGCTGGTCAAACTGTTTTTGCAGTTTAAACATGTGTTCTTCCACGGCTTCCTCTGCGTACTCCTGCATTTTGGAGTGCAGGGTGGTGTAAATTTTAAGGCCGTCGGTGTAGAGGTTATACGTTGTGGACTCTGCGCTGCCTATTTTTTTAAGCAATTGGGGCATGACGTCGGTGCGCAGGTGTTCGCGGAAATAGGTACCGAGTCCTTCATTGTTGCCATCGTTGGTGTAGCGTTTGGCACCGACCGGTTTTTTGCTCAGTTCGCTGAATTCATTTTCACTGAGGTGCCCGTTGTTCACCATTTGACGGAGCACCACATTTCGGCGTTTTTGGGCATTTTCCGGGTTTCGGGTGGGGTTGTAGTAGGTAGTAGCCTTTAACATGCCGATGAGCATGGCGGATTGGTCAGGCGTGAGGTCTTTGGCTTTTTTATTGAAATAGTGTTTAGAGGCTACGCTGATGCCAAACACTTCGCCGCCAAAGGGCACTGTATTGAGGTACAAGCCGAGCAGTTCCTCTTTGGAATAAATGCGCTCGAGGCGCAGGGAAATGATGTATTCGCGGATTTTATTGATCAGCAGGCTGGCCGGACCCAGGTAAATGCCCAAAATTTTGTGGGGTTGGCGGGGGTACAGGTTTTTGGCTAATTGTTGGCTCAGGGTTGAACCGCCCCCTTTCGAATCTTGTCCGGTAGCCATGCCGTAGGCTACCCGCGCCCACGAGTAAAGGTCGATGCCGCTGTGTTCAAAAAAACGTTTGTCTTCTGTAGCAACGAGGGCATTGATGATGTGGGGCGACACTTTATCCAGCGCGATGGCGGTGCGGTTTTCGATGTAGTATTTTCCGATGAGCACGCTGTCGGCCGTATAAATCTCGGTGGCATTGGCTGTTTCTATGTTTTTCAGCTCTTTTCGGTTGGGAATGTGCCCGAATGTGCCGACCCCCACCAGAAAAATGAGTCCAAAAAGCGCAAGCAAACCCCACCACATGAGCGTGCCGATCCAGCCCAAAAACCAGGCTGGCCAGGGCAAACGCTCGGAAAAGGATGCCCACATCCGGTAAAGCGGAGCAGTCATCCAGGCCCATGCCTGAAACGCCGGATCCAACAGCCGGCGTACAGGCGCCCAAACGGCGCCGAAAAAAGCCCAAACGGGTGCTGTGAGTTGTTGCCACCACAAAATGACCCGTTGAATGGAGGGATGATCAAAAATTGGCCTAAACGGATTTTCCATAAAAAGATTCGCACGGTTCGCAAGCACCGAAAAACGCACGAAGGTACTTACCTTGGTGCAAATTTTTAGTTCAGATTGCCCTATGCAAATAGTCGTTTTCGGAAAACTCTATAAAGACAAAGATTTACCGGCCATTCAGACTCTTTTCGATGTGCTGCTTGCGGAAGGTGTACGCACTTTTGTGTACACACCTTACCTGGAGTCGCTCGACGGGCATGTACGGCTTGACCCTGCTGTGCAGCCTTTTGATGGTTACGCCGAATTCAAAGAGCGCCGGATCGACTTTGTGGTGGTGTTGGGGGGTGATGGCACCATGCTTCAGGCCGTCTTGCTGGTGCGTGGCTCCGGTATTCCGTTGTTGGGCATCAACCTGGGGCGCATGGGTTTTTTGGCAAGTGTAGAAAAAGTGCACATCGAAGAGGCGGTACGCAAGCTCCGGCGCGGGCAATACCGCATAGAAGAGCGCACCTCGCTGTATTTGGAGAGCAATCCGCCGTTGTTTGGCGACCTGCCCTTTTCGCTCAACGACTGCACGCTGCTCAAACGCGATACCTCCTCCATGATCACGGTGCATACGTTTCTGAACGGCGATTACCTCAATTCGTATTGGGCCGACGGCATCATCATAGCTACCCCTACGGGCAGCACGGGTTATTCACTGAGTTGTGGCGGCCCGGTTATTTTGCCCGATTCGGCTAATTTTGTGCTGACCCCCGTGGCACCCCACAACCTCAACGTGCGGCCCATCGTGTTGTCTGACGAATCGGTCATTTCTTTTGAAATAGAAGGACGCGCCGATAATTTTATCTGCTCGCTGGATTCCCGTTTTGAGCTGATCACTGCGACTCAACAATTGGCTGTGCGCAAAAATGATTTTCCCATCCGCCTCGTTGTGTTGCAGGATATTACGTTCCTGAACACGATACGCGAAAAACTGGCCTGGGGAACCGACATCCGAAACTAAACCTATGATCAACTATCTTCAACGCAATATTCTTTGGATACTCGGCTTCGCCCTATTGGCGTGCTTATGCTGGTTTTTTTCAGCCATCGTGGGGTATATATTGGCGGCCTGGGTGTTGTCTATGATGGGACGTCCGCTCATGATTTTTTTCAGGCGTCGAATTTATTTCAGAAAATGGCGGCTGGGGCCAACGGGTGCCGCGATCCTGACGATCCTGACGTTTTACCTGTTTTTGGTGGGGATTCTTATGCTCTTTGTGCCTACGATTGTGAATCAAACGCGCAACATCATGGCTGTTGATTTCAACGCCATCGGCGTGAAGTTAAAAGAGCCGTTTGCGGTAATCGACAAAAATTTACACCGTTACGGGTTGTTAACGCCCGAAGTGTCTTTGGCTGACAAAACACAGGAAACGCTGTTGGGCTGGTTCGGACCTGAAAAAATCGGCGATGTGTTGGGTACATTCATCACATCGGCAGGTGAACTGGTGATCGGGTTTGTATCGGTCACGTTTATTTTGTTCTTTTTCCTGCAGGAAAAAACGTTGTTTTTGGATATATTGTACGCTTTGGTGCCCAATGAGTATGAAAAAAAGGTAAAATCGGCAGTCAAAGACTCGAGTGAAGTATTGACCCGTTATTTTGGAGGATTGATCGTGCAGTTGCTTTCGTTTAGCACAATGGTCATGATTTTGCTTTGGCTATTTGGCGTAAAAAATGCGGTGTTGATCGGTGCTTTTGGGGGCATATTCAACATCATACCATATCTGGGGCCTATTATTGGAAATGTTTTCGGGTGCTTCATCACCATTTCATCCAACTTGGATTTGCCGATCAACGAGTTGGGCATCCTGTTGGTCAAAGTGATCGCCACTTTTTCGATCGTGCAGTTCATCGACAACAATTTTCTGGGGCCTTATATTTTTTCAAAAAGCGTGAAGGCGCATCCCCTCGAAATATTTTTAGTGACCTTAGCGTCTGCGCAGGTGGGCGGCGTGTTGGGCATGATCCTGGGCATACCTGTGTACACCATCTTGCGCGTACTGGCCCGAGAATTTTTGGGCGAATTCAAAGTGATTCAACGTTGGACCGGTCGTTTGGATGACGTTATCGTAGAAGCTGCAAATACCCCCGATGAAACTTAGAATACCTGAACGCCTTTGTTTGTTTACTGCCTTGGTGCTGCTCGCTTGTTTGCCCGCAGGGCTGCTTGCACAGCGCGACAGCAGTGTGCTGCTCCAAATGCAGCGTATGGGATCAAAAGACTTAGATACCCTGGATCCCGACGCGCTAATCACTTTTGTGCGCTGCGCCACCAGGAGTACGGAAAATGTAGACAACCTGCCGTTTACGGTTTGGGTAGTAACGGAAGAAGACATCCTTGCCAACGGATTCGTTACGCTTGTCGACGTGCTTAAATCGGTGCCGGGCATACGGGTATCGCAGCCGGGCAATGCGCTGGAGGGCGAAACCTTTATGGTGCGCGGCTTGTCGGGCAATCAGTACATGCGCATCCTCATCAACGATGTGCCGGTGAAGCCCGCCGGCACTTTAGGCATGCCCATTGGCGCACAGTTGCCCATCAGACAAGCCGAGCGCATTGAAATTTACTTTGGGCCTGCTTCTGCCGTGTGGGGCAACGAAGCTTTTGCCGGCGTGGTCAACATCATACTCAAAGAAACCGAAAGGCCAATTTTTACCCGGGCCGAACTTAATTTTGGAAACAATGGATACAATGGGTTAGACTTGAGTTTTGGCGGAAAATTGGGCCGCGACAAAAACATTTTCCGCTACAGCATTTACGGCAGCAGCACCGTACGGGAAAAAACCAACACTTTTTACGACAAAGATTTATACAACCCCGAATACTACACCCCGTTTGGCATTGGTGCCGAGTTGTACCGGGAGAATCCGAATTATCTGCCTGTCTTTCCGCCAGACGGCGCAGCGCCATCGCCCATTGGGCACGAAAGCAGGCTATTTGGTTTTGCGTTTAAGTGGCGCGGCCTCACGTTCAACTACAACCGCATGGCCCGTTTTGAACATACTGCGCTGGGGCTCAATCCAGTAGCCGTGTCTTACAGCAATCCGTCGAACCGGCTGGGCGAGCGCATTGAAACCTTCTCCCTGGGTTTTGAACGGGCTCGAAAACGCCGCAGGGCGTTTTATACCTTTTCTGCCGTCCATTACCGGGTAGACGACGCCTCCACCACCACCCTTGTGTTTGACCAACTCAGCGCCGCAGCCTACTATGTACAAGCTCCTTTGACAGCGCCACAAGACCTGTCGCAACTGCGAAGAACCATTTTTAACGAATTAGCCTCCGGCCAACGGCATACGGTGGCCAATGGGTTAGACCTGCGGGCCGATATTCACTTCCAGACGGCTATTTTCAACAACATTTTTCTGGATTTTGGTGGACAATCAAACATCAGTGTGGCGTATCCTGTACTAGGATACCAACTGCGCCCGGTCGATATTCCTATTTTTGGTGAATCTCCAACGGGAGTGGACAAGCCATTTGCACCGCAAACCATTGGCAGCATAGACGCAAACCTGTTTGCACAACTCCAATGGCGCTATAAACAGTTTTCGTTGACGGGCGGCACTGCGCTCAATTTTTCAACGGACTACAACCTGCAATTTGCACCCAGATTGGGCATGCTGTACCGCTTAGACAGTACTTGGAGCATATACGCCAACGCCGCCTCGGCTTTTAAACGGCCAGGATTGTACGAAACGACGAATCGATTCCGCATTATAGAAGGAGACAGCATCATTGAATTATCGAATCCTTATGACTACAGGAGCAAAGTGGAACGCATGGATGCCGCTGAATTGGGTATCCGATTTCGGCTTTTTTGGCTCGAATCCACCACCCTGGGCTATTATCAACGGGCTTTTGACCTCAACCGCAATGGTTATCTGATTAAAAAATCCGATAATACCTGGCTGTACGGATACGCGCAAGCGCCGGGTTTGTCTATGGAAAACTGGGGCATCCAGCAATGGTTTGTGCTGCGCGACCTGGAAACCGGTTTTAGCTTGAATAAAAAAGAAAAAATACTCGCATTCAAAGGGGAAGTGCTGTTGCAGTACACCCGTGGCAAAGAATGGTTCGGATACGGCATAGCGCCTACCGATGCGGTGCGCAACATGCCCGGCTGGACCGCGCAGGTACGGGCATCGTGGCGACAAGGTAAATTTCAACTCACCCTGTCTACCTTGCGCAACAGGGGCATGCTCAGCAAAGCCGTGGTGTATGAATCCTTTTATGGCCAGCAGCGGTTGCGCGACTATCCCCGTTACCGAACATGGGACGTGATGGCGCGGTTATACCTCAGCGATCAGTTTTTGATTTATATGCAAGTCCAAAACCTGTTTAACCAGGAGTATGCTGGCATAGACGCCACGGGTACGCCTGAAGATTTGCTGTACAATCCGCAACCACAACGGATCGTTCGTATTGGTGTCAACTACAACATGAGCGATCGCAACAGGCCCCGCGCTGTGGAATAACTACCGCACTTACAAATGGATCGGTCTGTTTTCGGTAGCTGCCAGCGCCGCTTCTTTTATGGCTTCCATGTAGGTGGGATGGGCGTGGCTCATGCGGGCGGCATCTTCGGCTGAAGCGCGATACTCCATGAGGGCTACGCCTTCGCCGATCATGTCGGCTGCACGGGCGCCTACGATGTGCATGCCCAGGATTTCGTCGGTTTCCTTGTGGGCCAGTATTTTCACCATGCCGTCCAAGTCCATACTGGCGCGGGCGCGGCCGAGGGCCCGGAAGGGGAACTTGCCGGTTTTGTACGGTGTACCGGCCTCTTTAAGTTCGTCTTCGGTGTAGCCCACACCGGCCACTTCGGGCCAGGTGTACACGACATTGGGGATCAGCTTGTAGTGGATGTGGGGTTTTTGGCCGGCGATGACTTCGGCTACAAAGACGCCTTCTTCTTCGGCCTTGTGGGCCAGCATGGCACCTTTGATCACATCGCCGATCGCATAAATGCCGGGTACCGCCGTCTGCAGGTGTTCGTCTACGGGAATGCGGCCTTTCTCGTCGGTTTGAAGGCCGATGTTTTCCAGGCCGAGCGATTCGGTATAGGGTTGGCGGCCGATGGCGACGAGGCAGTAATCGACGTCCCAGTTGAGGGTTTTGGACTCGTCGTCGCGGCTTTTTGCCGTGACGGTCACCTTGGTTTTGCCGGGTATAACCTCCGTCACGGCATGGCGGAGGTGGAACTGCATGCCGAGGTTTTTGAGCGATTTGAGGAGTTCGCGGCTGCAGTCGACGTCCATACCGGCAATGATGCGGTCCATGTATTCCACCACGTGTACTTCGGTACCCAGTCGGGCGTATACGCTGCCCAGTTCAAGGCCGATGACGCCACCGCCGATGATGAGCATGCTGGCGGGAACCTTGTCGATGTTGAGTGCTTCGGTGCTGGTGATGACGCGTTTGAGGTCGAAATTAAAATTGGCCGGCATAATGGGGCGGCTGCCGGTGGCAATGATGATTTTCTCGGACTCGATTTCCTGGGTAGCGCCGTCAGAGCCGGTTATTTTGATGAGGTTTTTGGTTGCAAAGGAACCATGGCCGTGGTACACGTCGATTTTGTTTTTTTTCATCAAAAACTCAACGCCTTTGTTGTTTTCCTGCACCACTTCATTTTTGCGCTTGATCATCTGGGGCATGTTGACCTTGAGGCCGGTGAGGTCAATGCCATGCGTTTTGAAGCGATCTTTGGCGTTGTGGTAGTGTTCGGAAGAGTCGAGCAATGCCTTGGAAGGGATGCAGCCTACGTTGAGGCAGGTGCCGCCCAGTACCGGGTCTCTTTCGATGATGGCTGTGTGAAAGCCTAACTGTGCACAGCGAATGGCGGCCACGTAGCCTCCTGGGCCGGAGCCGATGACGGTGACGTCGTATTTCATGTCAATTTGGTTCGGGCATTACCCTTTATTTGTACCACACAAAGTTAAGACAGCTTATTCAGACGGCCAACGTTGAATGGTTTAGGCGTCTGTATTTGGCGGTTTGTTGCCGCTGCGGTTTGGCCTGCGCTTGTCGCGCCTGCGCTTGTTTCCGCCACCGCCCGCAGGGGTTTCAGCGGGGTTGGTGGATGTTGGCCCGCCTGGTTTTGGGGTTGACGGATTTTGTTTGGCTTGAGGAGGCCTTTCGGTGCGTTTCTTTTGTTCGGGTTGCGGTTGGTTTCGTTCGGCGGCTGGTCGTTGTGATGAGCGGTCGGTCGAAGGTTTTTGTGGCGTGCGGTCGCCGGTAGGGCGGGGTTGGTTGCGGTCATTCGGTTTACGGGGTTGCGGTTTGCCGCTTCGGGCGGCTTCCGAGACGGCAGCTGCAGATTTTTCGACAGCCTGGGCTGCGGTTGGGCCGTCACCGCGTTTTTTCTTCTTTTTCTTGCGCCGTTTAGCGCGTTGTTCCATGGGCAGCTCGATGACGTTATCGACGCTCTCGTAGTCTGGTTCTGCCTCTTCGGGCTCTTCAGCCTGGAGTGCGAGTGCCTGTATCACTTCAAGGCTTGAGGGGAGTTCGCCTTTTTTGATGATGTCCAACACCTCCCAAACCTGATCGACGTGCAGGGCGTAGAATTTGCCCCTGTTGTCGGCATAAGTGTAAAACATAAGTCGTTTGAACACGTCTGTTTTGATCAAAATAGCGAGGCCCTGGGCTGTTTTGAATTTTTCTGCTTTGTCCGGAAAATCTTCCAGGGCTTCCACGTAGGTGTCGAGCTCGTAGTTCAGGCAGCATTTGAGACGCCCGCACATGCCCGACAATTTGGTCTGGTTGATGGCCAGGTTTTGGTAACGGGCGGCGGCGGTGTTTACGCTTTTGAACTCGGTGAGCCAGGTGGAGCAACAGAGTTCGCGGCCGCAGTTGCCTATGCCGCCGATGCGGGCCGATTCCTGGCGCGCACCGATCTGGCGCATTTCGATTTTGACCTTGAATTCTCGTGCAAAATGCCGGATGAGTTCGCGGAAATCGACACGTCCGTCGGCAGTATAATAAAACGTGCATTTTCGGCCATCGCCCTGAAATTCGACGTCGCCTATTTTCATGTTCAGGTCGAGGGTTCTGGAAATGGCCCTTGCGCGGATCATGATGTCGCGTTCCTGCCGACGCACTTCGTCGAGGCGTTCCATGTCGCGTTCGTGTGCTTTGCGGATGACGGTGAGCAGCCTGGCGTCGGAGCGCACTTTTTTGCGTTTCATCTGCAGGCGCACCAGCTCGCCACTGAGGGTCACCACACCCACGTCGTAACCGCCACTTCCGCATTCCACGAGCACATTGTCGCCGGTCATCACGCGGGTGTGTGGCGGATTGTTGTAGAACTCCTTGTGTGAGCCGTTTTTAAAACTGACCTCTACTACGTCGAAGGTGTGTGCATCACGGATACCCATGGCAGATATCCAGTCGTATGTATTGTGCCGATTGCAGCCGCCACTGCCGCAACCGCCGTTTGAACGGCAGCCGGTGGCGTTGTCTTTATCGGTTGAGCATGAGCATCCAAGGCATCCCATATTAGTTGAGGAGTTTAGGAGTTGAGACAATTGCCCCCGGCTTCAGCCGGGGGAGGAGTTTAGGAGTTGAGACAATAGCCCCCGGCTTCAGCCGGGGGAGGTGTTGAGACAATCACCCACCGGCTGAAGCCAGTGGGGATAAAAAGTTAACTGATGTGTTTTGAGGTCATGATGCCATGCAGTTGAATGCCCGCATCGAGGAAAAGGATTTTAGGGTTGGCGTTGCGTTCGATGTGGTACATTTTATCGTTGAGCAACCGGGAAATGTCGTTTATTTTGTTCCAATCAAGCACCTTGGCCATGTTTTGGGCGGTAGCCAGCTCTTCGGGCCGCAGCCTTAGCCGGGTTTGGCCGGTGGCGGTGAGCGCCAGCAGTTCGCGCAGGAAATGGAGGGCGTACAAGATGAATTGTTTTTGGTTTTCACGACCCAATTGCGAGAGGGCCTCCGCTTGGCGGGTCAGGTCGACGCCGTGGCCTTTCCAGCATTTGCGCAGCCAGTCGAGAAAAAGCGCGGCGTCGTCGTTGCCTTCCTGTTCGGCCAATTGAATGGCGCGGAAAAAATTGCCTTCGGCCAGGAAGGCCAGACTGCGGGCGCGTTCAGGCACCATGTGGCGTTGTGCAACGAGCGCCTGTTCGATCTCTTCGTCGTGCAGCGAGTCTACTTTAACCAACTGGCATCTCGACAAGATGGTGTTGAGTATGAGTTCGGCATTTTCGGCCACGAGCAGAAAAACGGTGTTGTCTGGCGGCTCTTCGATGAGTTTGAGCAATCGGTTGCCTTCTTTGCCGAGGTATTCCGGGAGCCACATGAGGAGGATTTTGCGGCGGCCTTCAAAAATCTGGAGGCTCAGTTTCCGCATAATGGCTACGCATTCTTCTTTGTTGATGTTGCCCTGTTTGTTCTCGGCGCCGATGCGTTGGAGCCAATCGTTGGCGTCGAAGTATGGCCGTTCGGCTATCGCTTCCCGCCATGCCGGCAGGAAATCGGTACTGACAGCGTTGGCGCCGATGGTCGGGTAGGAAAAATGGATGTCGGGATGGATGTTGGCGGCCGCCTTGCCGCAGGCGTTGCACACGCCACAAGCATCGGTAGGTGTGGGTTGTTCGCATTGAAGCATCTGGGCCATGGCCAACGCCAGCCCAAGGCTGCCTGCGCCATTGGGCCCCAACAGCAACAGCGCATGCGGCGTACGCTGCTGGTACGCCATTTGGGTAAGCAGTTGTTTGCTGCGGACCTGACCGATGATGGCTTCAAAACGCATATTGAGCGGTTGCTTTGAGCATCCACCAGATCAATCAGGCTAAATGTTAAGGGACTGACAGCAGGGCATAAATACGGCAGGCCTTGGCCATGCTCGTCGGACAGGTATGTACAACAATCCAACCAACTGCAACACCCTGCCTCCCAAAATAAGGGCAAACAACGTGCGTAATTGGTATAACAGATACAAACGGAGTGGTTTGTACCCCTCTGTGCATGGCAGCCATATGATCCGGCTGCACACGCATTGAATATTTATTTACCTGCAAATGCTGCAAAATCAATCACCTCTTCACTTAAACCCACTACACAGAACTGGTGAATAAAGGCATAAGAATAAAAAATATGCCAAAGCAAAGGTAAACATAAAGCATTACATTGCATCGGTATGGTACATGAATCGCCATAAAAAACGCCAAACATTTTTTCGCCTCGCCAGTTTAACCCTTATGAAAGTAGCTGTTATTAGAAAAGCCCACTTTAATGCCGCGCACCGCCTGCACCATCCGGGCTGGAGCGATGAGCAGAACAAGGCGGTGTTTGGACTGTGCAACAACCCGAATTTCCACGGACACAACTATGAATTGGAGGTCAAAGTAGCAGGCAACATTGATCCGGAAACGGGTATGGTGGTCGACCTGGGTTGGTTGGCCAACCTGATTCGGCAGGAAGTGGAAGACCGGTTCGACCACAAAAACCTGAACATCGACACCGAGGAGTTCCGCAACCTCAACCCCACTGCCGAAAACATCTGTGTGGTCATCTGGGACATCCTTCGAGCGCAACTGCCCGAGCAATACGACCTGCACGTGCGGCTATATGAAACGCCGCGGAATTTTGTGGAATACCCGGCTTAGGGGAATACGGAATACGGAGTTCGGAATTAGGGGTGGTGAGGTTTAGGGATGTTAGTTGGTTTGAAGCCCCAACCCCCATCTCCTAAACCCCATCTCCCTTCAAATTTAGTACTCAATCGGGAAACTGGCCGACCCTTCGGTGTTTACCGGCATAAGCACATTGACGGTAAAGCGCACGTAGAAAAGGTAATTTTCAGTGGTGTTGGGTGGCAACACGGCCACAAAATCAAGCACAGCCGCTTTTTTGGGTTGGAGATCGAACACTGTGCGGGATTTGTCTACCAACAATTTCAATTGCGCGTTTTCGGCGCATTCGTTTTGGAGGTTGCGGATTTCCGTGTTTTGCAACGTGATCTGCTGAAACACAATGTGGTGGAATGGGTTGAAAATGTACAGGCGGCAACGGAGCAACTTGGAATGCATGGTCTCGTACAGGTACTCGGTTTCCATGTTCAGCTCCAGGCGGATGTCTTCCATGCCTACGGCGTCAAGGGTAACCACTACAGGTTGGGTAGACACCGCGGGTTCCGGGCGAGCATCTTCGGTGATGGCACCAAGTTGTGGCTCGTAATCATTGATTAATTCATCGTCATAAATGAATAAATCGGATTCCAGGATCGGGTCTGTCAAGTCCATTTCCATGTCAACAGCCTGTGGCATCTCCAATTCTACCTCCACTGCTGCTTGTGGCGTTTCTACCTCTGCTTCCACTTGCTGGTTTTCTATTTCCACTTCTACTGCTGCATGCGGCGTTTCCACCTCTACTTCCACCTCCTGGTTTTCCAATTCTACGTCTACTGTTGCTTGTGGGGTTTCCACGGTTACTTCTACTGCCGGCAATTCGGTTGCGCCTTCCGCCTGCACCACGTTTACATGTACGGTAATGTCCACTGGAGCGGGCGTTGTTTCCACTTCTTCGTGGACCGCCTCGGCCGAATCTGTAGGCGGTAATGTTTCGTCGGTAAGCGTGGGAACCGCTACTACTACAGGAGCGGCAGGTGTTTCTACTGTTGCTTGCGGAACCGACTCGTCAACTTGTACCGATACCGGCGCTACTACAACCACCGGCGTTTCCATGGCCGCTACGGGCGTGGTCACGTGGATAAATGAAGCCACTTCTTTGCCTTCGGCGCTGAGCAGTACCCAGGCTACTTCTTTGCCATAGCCGTCACGGCCGGTAAAGTGGTACACTTTTTCACCGTTCAGCGCACCTTCATTAAGGGTGAGGTCAAGCGCGTGGCGGTAGTTTACTTTGTCTTGCACCATCTGGTGTGCAAGCGCCTTGAGGTCAATGCTCAGCGTTGCCGGTACAGGATGTACGGTTTTGTGCTCCTGAGCCGTCTCGTGTGTGAGTGGCGCTGTGTTGTCTTCAGCGGGGTGCTGGAAATCCATGTGTCAGTACGTTTTGATTGTGAAGGGAAAATATGAATGGTTTGGTTTGAACAATAAGATAGACAGGGCTTTGTGTCGAACAAAACCGGGGGCGTATACACCGAGGCTAAAAATGGATGGGGAGGATAAGATTAATACACAATGGGCGGGGGCCACTGAAGGGGAGCACTGCAAGTATACGCCATTTCGGGTACCTTGAAAAAAAGTAAAGGTTAAATGTCAGGCGCACGGCAAAAAAAATCAGGGGTGTAAAGTGCAGGTTAACTGATTGTAAATCAATTCTTCATGACAAGCGTTGTGGCGGGCCGCCAGTGGATAAACGACCGCCGCGATGCCGTCCATGGCCATGCCTGCATGCGCAATTTCGGCGGTGTAAGACCACAGGTGTGTTATTTTGCGGCCGATTTGGATTGCCGCCATGACCAGAAAAAAGAAACTTCAAAAATTTGCCGACATCAGGGCATTTCCCAACGTGTTCGAATGTTATGATGTACAACAACCGTCCCTGGTTGGTGTGGGCATGCAGCCGGTGGATTGGACGGGGCGATGGGCAGCCGCATTTTTTCAAAATGACCATCCGATTACGATGGAGTTGGCTTGCGGTGCCGGCGAATACACAGTGGGGCTGGCCCGGGCGTTTCCGGAACGCAATTTTATTGGGGTCGACATCAAGGGCAACCGCCTTTGGAAGGGTGCCAAAGAGGCCCTGGATGAGCGCCTGCACAACGTTGCGTTTGTGCGCTCCCGCGTGGAAGTCATCGATCGTTTTTTTGCACCGGGGGAGGTAGACGAGCTTTGGATCACTTTTCCCGATCCGTTTTTAAACCCCACCAAAACAAACCGTCGATTGAGTTCTCCTGAATTCCTCAGCCTGTACCGCCGGTTCATGCGCCCCGGCGGGTTGGTGCACGTAAAGCATGATGACCCCACTTTTTATCAGTTTACGCTCAAAACTGTGGATGCCGAACCGGATTGTACCTTGATGTATCATTCGCCCGACATCTACGCGGCACCATTGGCTTACGCCGAGCTGGCGCTCAAAACCAAATACGAAGTGATGCACCTGGCACATGGCAAGCGCATCACTTACGTTCGGTTTACGCTGGGCTAAGCGCTAAAACTTAACCAGGCTGATCGTTTCGCTGCGGCCCGTGGGGTCTTGCAAATGCAGGATATACAGGCCTTCGGGCAAAGTTGTCGACAATTCGAGGGTTTGCGATTCGGCGTTTCCGGCCAGTCGGGTTTCGTGTACCAATTGTCCTTGCGCGTTGAACACCCTGGCCTGGACGGTTTCGGAGGGCCAGTCTACTATGTCTACATAAAACAATCCATCGCCCGGGTTCGGGTACACGCGCACTTCCGTATTGTCGTCTTCGGTGGTGGTGGCGCGAGGAGCGGGTTTGTCTGCCGGTTTATCCCATGGGTTGGGTAAATAGGTAATCGGGCAGAAAAAGGTGTTGAGGTGCGCCCCAAAATATTGAGAAGGCGCTATGCGGGTCACTACGTGGATGTAAGCGGGTTGTGACTGCTCCGGCAAGGTGTACTGGAACACGTCGGATTCCCCGTTTTTGATGCCCGCTGCGCCTGCGGTTTTGAAGCGGATGGAGTGCTGTGGCGAAGCGTTGGGGTTGCGCACTAAGTAGGGGTTGCCGCTGGGCGCAGTGTAGTAGCTGCCGTTGGTTGGTCTTCTGGCGACGACACCGTCGGGCAACTGGATGGCCGCGTGCACCAGTTCGTCGGCGCAGTAGTTGGTGATGCGGATGCGGTACGTTTTGTCGCCTTTGATGTCGCGGGTAATGCTTAGGAGTTCATAACGCACACAGCCTATGGTTTTTACGTCGCAGGCTTTACCTTCGTCAATAGTAACGGAGAAGCAGCACGTTGATTCGTTTCCACAGCTGTCGCGGGCGGCGAAACACACCTCACTGACGCCAGGGGGAAATGTACTGCCCGAAGGCAAACCTTCTGTTTGGTAAAGGGCAATGCCCGGGCAAGGGCAGTTGGTGTCGGCCGCTGGATCCGGGAACGACACTGCTGCACCGGTAGCGCCGGCCGTTATGCTTACGCTGATGTTGGTCGGGCACTGAAGGGCAAGCGTGGTGGGTTGGGTGGGCGTAAGGTACTTCAACACGTAGGTGGCGAGGGTATCGCAACCCACGGCGGCCGGAAGCAGGATGTCAAAAATGGTGTCTGGCCTGGTGTACGCCTGACCGCCAACGAACACGGTATCGCCTTGACAAAATTCGATTTCGATGGTTTTTTCGGGCAGGGGCAGGTAAGTCAGCACAGCGTTTACAATGGTGTCGCATCCGATGGTTGCAGGTGCCGTGTAGGTCACGGTGGTGTCGGCTTCGGTGAACCACAGGCCATTGACGAGCACGGAGTCGCCCGGGCAGAATTTGACCTGGATCGTTTTATTGGGCAAGGGCAAGTGTTGGAGGACGAAAGTGGCGAGCGTGTCGCAACCAACGGTGGCTGGCAGGATGATGTCGAAGAGCGTGTCGGGTTGTGTGTAGGCATTTCCGCCGACAAACACGGTGTCACCCGGGCAAAAGGCGATGGTTTTGGTGGTTTCCGGCAGGGGCAGGTAGTTCAGCAACACGTTCACGAGGGTATCGCAGCCCGTGAGGGCAGGGGTGGTGTAGCTGAACGTAGTGTCGCCCTGGGTATACCATTGGTTGTTGATGCGGATGGAATCGCCGGGGCAAAGGCCGTACAACTCGTCTTTGGTAGGTGGGTCGGTTCGGATAACTACGTAGGTTGCGATGGTGTCGCAACCCGGATTGCCGGGTAGTGTGTCGGTGTATATGCCGGGCTGGTCGACGGTGAGGTTGCCGAGGTAGAGGGTGTCGTTGGGGCAGAGGGGGAAGGTATCGAGGGTAAGAATTGTTGTGTCCAACTCGACCAATTCAACAGTAGTGTCTTTTACGCATAAGGGGCCGTTGGTAACCGTTATGGTGTAGGTACCGGCATTCAGGTTGGCAAAAACGTTGTTGGTTTGTAACGGCCCTCCGTTTAAACTGTAAGTTACGCCCGTTGGGTTGATTACGCTGATTTGGCCGCCGTTAGGATTGGCGCAAGTGGGCATGGTGATGTTGAGCAGTAAAGAATCGGCTAAAAAAGACAACGCCGTATCTGTCAGGAACAAATTGTTGTTCAGGCTAAAGCTGATGCCTGCTTTTCCATCTTCTGCGCCGTTGGCTAATCCCTGATTGGCTATGCCGTGTTTGCCACCGTTGAGGGCAACAGATACGTTAGCAGGAAGCGGCTTGGTCACGATGATTCCGCCACTACCACCACCACCTGGACCGATGATTTGGCTGTTTACAAAAAACAGGCAATCTCCACCACGGCCGCCTTTTGACCGTAGGTTCAAATTGCCGCCGAAATTGTCGCAGTCAACAATAATGGTGCCGCCAGCACCTCCGGCGCCTTGTCCGTCGTTCACATCATTGCCGCCAGGTCCGGTTATGTTTTGACCATTGGAAGCGATGGTTTTGTTGTTGCCGGTAATGGAACCTGCGTTGATCATTACGATGCCGCCACCATGACCGCCGGATGAACCTTTATTGTCATTGCCTTGGCCGGCACCACCGCCACCGCCCAGAAAATATTTGTAATTGTTAAATCCAGGGAAGCTGAGGGAGCCCAGCCCAACGCCCTCAATACCATAAGTTAAAGGATTTGGAGCACCGGGGATGTTAAAATATTCAAAAGCGCCTCGTCCGCCATCGTTAAAGTTACCACCGCCACCGCCACCTGCATTGTGGGCATTACCGCCACCACCACCATTGGCTACACGCCCTCTGCCAAATGAACGGTCAAGTGGAACAATGGCAATACCTTCGCCTTTTTTACCAGCTAATTTTGGGTCAGGCGGATAAAAATACTGAGTTTCGCCGTAAATGCCAACATTTGCATCAATGTATTGACCTCCTCTAAACCCTTTTTCACTTACATCGATATCCCCATTCATGGTCAACGTGCCGCTGACATCAAAAACCAGTACCCCGCCTGTAGTTCCATCCCAAGGCTTGCAGGTCAGGTCTGCTACGGTTACGTCTGTGAATTCCGGCACCCGGATCAGTTGAATTTTACCTGCAACGTCGTATGGGCGCTGCAATTTGTATTTCAGCGTAATTTGATCGCCGTTTATGGCTTCAATGCGGTTAAATTCATTGTTTCCTGCCGAACCGGCATTGGTGATGGTTCCAAAATTTGCGGTGTTGGTCAGGTCTACCGTCGCGCCCTGCATCTGAATGATCAGTACTTTATCGTTTGGGCTAAATCCGGCACTGGAGTCCACTTCGACGACGGAGCTGTCGCACGAAAATCCGATCACAGGCGTGTAGATGTTTATGATGTCGGAGGGTTGTTTTTGCAGGACAACGTACCTGGCCAGCGTGTCGCAGCCATTCAGGCCAGGCAAGGTATCCAAATACACACCCGGGGTGTTTACCGCTACGCCGCCGATGAAAACGGTTTCGCCGACGTTTAGTACAATAGTGTCTGATATGGTGGCCAAAGGTGGGGCACCGTTCAATATGAACAGGGTTTGTACAGGCTTGGAGCACACGCACAAATTGGAAGCAGACACTTCAATGGTTTCTGTGCCTTCCAAAATGCCATCATCCAGCACATCTATCGGAATTTGCAAAGACGGCACACCGGACGGTATCGTAATAACCTGTTGAAAGGGTACAAAATCCAGATTGGGTAATGCGGAGCCGGACACCGTCAAAGACACGGTTAAGGGCAAATTAAGATCACCGCCTGCCCGCTGTATCAACATGGCTGCGTCCTGGCATTTTTCATACACGCTGTCACTTGCTTGTCCGTCGACGATAAAAGAAATGGTTGCGTTGGCGCCGGCGTTGAACGAGCCCGCTTTTAAAAACACCGCTGAGTCATATAAACCATCGCCAATGTCTCCAATTTTTAATTTTATGCGATACGTCTCGCAGGGTATGACATCGGCAACCGCAACCAGGTTTTTGGTAAATCCGTCGTATTGAATTTCGTTTACGGCAGGAGCAAACGAGGGGCTTTGGCCACACAAGATACCTCCTGGTCCAATATTGTTGGTATAATATAAGTTGTTTGTTAAGTGGTTAATGGTATTTATGGTTATATTCGTTTGTGTATTGGGGACCAACGCAATGTTCTTGGCACCTCCAAAAGGGCCGTTGATGCCCGGGCCGGAGATGAAAAAGCCAAAAGCGTCATTGAATGTCGATCCTACGAATTCGCAATATTCCTCAGATGCCAATGCAAACTCAAAAGTAACAGGCGTTTGTGTGGGGGTAAAGTCGAATTGAATCTCGGCTACATCATACACATCATTGCCGCCTGAAAGTACCGACAAGTCGGCATCAAATTCCAAAACACCAAATCCGTCGCTCGCATTGTCCAGGTCATTTGGGCCCTGTGCAATGTCAATTTCCCCGGTTGCTATGATCACGCCGGTGTTAAAACCAATGTTGGTAGCGCCCTTCGAGAACCGTCCGATCGCCCTTGGATCACCGGAGTAGACTACATTTTTAACGTCAAAACAATTGCTGCCGATCAAAACATCTTTAACCAATTCTTCTGCCGTAAACCCGCCTGCCGTTTCCAACAAGGCAGCCCCCGTGCGGTTTTGCTTGTTTTCGGCCTGTGTACACGACAAGCAGGCGATGGAAATGGCTACGCCCTGCGCTTCCAAAGCCGAACCGGCCTCCACCACGCACAGGCCTTTCACGTCAAATTGATGTCTTTCCCCCCTTGCGATAAATTCAATCGTGTGGCCTGCTTTCCGGGTGGCAGGCGTCAGGAGCTCCTTTTCATGGGGCGTTATGGTCGGCCTACAATTGGGGAAAGCCGGATTTTCCACGATGGTCAACAGGTACCGTTCACCGGGAATTAAATTGGCGTACGTGATGCTTTGGTTTGTAGCGGAAGGGAAAAGCTTCTCTCTTTGCTTTTGGGCATCCAGCAACACTGTTGGAACAAGTTGCTGTGCGGTTAACATACTGGTAAAAAGGAGGAAACTGAAAAAGGCGTAAAAGGGGCGCATATTTGAATGTTAAGTTAAATTTGAATGATTTACTCCAACCTTACAGGCAAATTATATAGCCATTTGGTTTATGGAATGCCATACAATCAATTTGTTGTGGACAATTACTTTCTTTGCCAAAATTATGCCTTAATATGGATTGGAAAAAGTCAAATTTATTTTTTGTCGCGAATGCGCTGAAAAATAGCCGCACAAAAAAAGAATTTACCGAAATTATGGCACTTCGCCAAAAATGGTTTGCTTCTTTTGCCGAAAACAGAAATTCAATGTCTGATGAAAGTACATGGTTGACGCAATTTGCTATGGAGTACCTGAAACAGACCGTTCAATCAACACACGTCATTTTCGAGTTTGGCGGCGGCGGCTCTACGTTATACTTTTGTAAGCACGCTCAAGCGGTGTATACCGTTGAAGACCACCCGGACTGGTTCAAAACCCTTTCAGAAACCATAATCGAAAAAGGTTATGGCAACTGGACAGGCCATTTTGTGCCTTCGGAGCCGTATACTGGTATGCATTCCCGAAATCCGGGCAACCCGGATCATTTTATGAGTGGCGCTTCGGGCATGGAGCGGTTGTCTTTTGAAAAATATGCAACGACAATAAACCAATACC
Organism: Saprospiraceae bacterium; assembly: GCA_049317805.1. Taxonomy (GTDB): domain Bacteria; phylum Bacteroidota; class Bacteroidia; order Chitinophagales; family Saprospiraceae; genus M3007. The sequence goes on along the minus strand of JBMOHO010000005.1, from coordinate 10,438 downwards.
CGGATCAGTTTTTTGACTGGGTGCTTGTCGACGGCCGCGCACGCCCATCCTGCATGAAACAGGCCATACCACACATCAAATCAGGCGGTTATCTGGTGTTGGACAACAGCGACCGACCGTACTACTTGTCGTATTTAAAGGATCATTTGAGCTCGTCTTTCAACGTGGTTTTGGATCGGGTTGGGCCTACATTGTACACGCCCGATTTCACCCGAACGACCATTTTTCAGAAAAAATGATTTTACCCCAATACCCCCTCCAAATCCGCCAACAAGTCCCCCACATCTTCCACACCCACACTCAGGCGCACCAAACTGTCGGTCAAGCCCACTTTCAGGCGCTCCTCGCGCGGGATGCTGGCGTGGGTCATGCTGGCCGGGTGCCCGATCAGGGATTCTACCCCGCCCAGCGACTCGGCCAATGAAAACAGGTGTGTACCGCTCAACACCCGGCTGGCTGCTTCAAACGTGTTCTCGTGCAGGTCGAACGACACCATGCCGCCAAACATCCGCATTTGCTTTTTGGCAATGGCATGCCCCGGATGGCTTTCGAAACCAGGCCAGTATACTTTTGATATTTTCGGGTGCTTCACCAGCCAGTGTGCAATGGCCTCGGCGTTTTCGCACGACCGCTGTACGCGCAGGTGCAGCGTTTTGATGCCACGCAACACCAGAAAGCAGTCTTGCGGACCTGGTACGGCACCTGACGCATTTTGCAAAAAACGCAGGCGCTGGGCCAGTTCTTCGTCTTTGACGATGAGCGCGCCGTGCACCACGTCGGAGTGCCCGCCGATGTATTTGGTGGCCGAGTGCAGCGCGATGTCGGCGCCCAGGTCCAAAGGATTTTGCAGGTACGGCGAAGCGAAGGTGTTGTCTACTACCGTCAGCACGCCCTTGCGCCGGGCCACGGCACAAATGGCCTCAATGTCGACGATGTTGAGCATGGGGTTGGTAGGCGTTTCGATCCACAACATGCGCGTATCGGGGCCAATGGCGGCTTCCACAGCAGCCGGATCACCCATGTCGATGTAGCGGCTTTTCAAACCCCAGGGGCCGTATACGCGCACCATCTGGCGGTAAGAGCCGCCGTATAAGTCGTTGACCGACAAGATTTCGTCGCCACTTTTCAACAATTTGATGCAGGCATCCTGCGCCGCCAGGCCGGAGCCGAAACAAATGGCGTGCGTGCCGTTTTCCAGCGCGGCCAGGTTTTGTTCCAGCACGTGGCGGGTGGGGTTTTGCGTGCGGGCATACTCATAGCCTTTGTGATCGCCAGGCGCGGCCTGCACGTAGGTGGATGTCTGGTAAATGGGGGTCATGATGGCCCCTGTGCTCGGGTCCGGCTCAATGCCGGCGTGGATGACTTTGGTTGCGAATTTCATGTTGGAGGGGAGAGGTTGATGAGAGGAATGGAGGAGTTCAGGAGTTGATTTGACCACAGAGGAGGGGAGGTTAAGGGAGGTTTTCTCCTCAACTCCTCAACTCATTTCCGATCCAGTACGTCTTTCACCGCCCAGATCACGTCTTTTTTACCGAGGCCGTATTTTTCGAGCAGTTCGGCAGGTTTTCCGCTTTCGCCAAACGAGTCGTTCACACCCACGTACTCCATCGGCACGGGCAGTTGGTGTGCGAGCAGGTTGGCGATGGCATCGCCGAGTCCACCGTTGCGCTGGTGTTCTTCGGCTACTACTACGGCGCGGGTTTTGGACACAGAGTCGAGTACCGCCTGTTCATCCAACGGTTTAATGGTGTGGATGTTGATCAGTTCGCAGGAGATGCCTTCAGCAGCGAGTTCTTTGGCGGCTTCTATGCTGGTCCACATCAGGTGGCCGGTGGCAAAAATGGTCACATCGGTACCTGCTGACAACAGGATGGCTTTGCCGATCTCGAATGGCTGGTCTTCGGGCATGAACACCGGCCAGCTTGGCCGCCCGAAACGCAGGTACACCGGGCCGTGGTATTCGGCGATGGCCAGTGTAGCGGCCTTGGTCTGGTTGTAATCGCAGGGGTTAATCACCACCATGCCAGGCAACATGCGCATCATGCCCAGGTCCTCCAGGATTTGGTGGGTAGCCCCGTCTTCGCCCAGGGTGACGCCCGCGTGCGAAGCGCAAATTTTGACGTTTTTGTGCGAGTAAGCGATGCTCTGCCGAATCTGATCGTACACGCGCCCCGTGCTGAAGTTGGCAAACGTGCCGGTAAACGGAATTTTACCCCCTATGGCCAAGCCCGCAGCTATGCCCATCATGTTGGCCTCGCTGATGCCGCACTGGAAAAACCGCTCCGGATACGCTTTATGGAAATGGTGCATCTGGAGCGACTCCATGAGGTCGGCCGTCAGGCCCACCACGTTGGGGTTGCGTTGGCCGAGTTCCAGGAGGCCGGCACCGAAGCCGTCGCGGGTGGCGCGGGCGGAGGAAGAGGTTATGTTTTGCATGTTTACCATGTTTGACCACTATTTTTTACCACTGAGGCACTAAGAAACACTAAGGAACACTAAGGGTTTTTCACTTTTATTACCACTGTTTTTACCACAGAGGCGGTTTTACCACTGAGGCACTAAGGAACACTAAGGAACACTAAGTATTGGAACACAAAACGACTCAAAAAACATTTTTCTTAGTGTTTCTTAGTGTTCCTTAGTGCCTTAGTGGTAAAAAATTAGTGGTAAAAATAGTGTTGAAAATCAGAAATCCCCTAAAGCAGTAACCGGCAACTGCTGCATCGCCTGCTCGAATTGCTCTGCGTTGGGGGCTTTACCGTGCCACTTGTGCGTGCCGGCCATGAAATCTACCCCGGCACCCATGACGGTGCGCATGAGGATGACGACGGGTTTGCCTTTGCCGGTGCGGCGTTTGGCGCGGCGCAGCATGGCGATCACCGAGGCCAGGTCGTTGCCGGTGTCGAGCCGGAGCACATCCCATCCGAAGGCCTTCCATTTTGCGGGCAGGTCGCCCAAACTGATGACCTGATCGTTGGGGCCGTCTATTTGTTGGCCGTTCCAGTCTACGGTCACGATGAGGTTATCCACTTTGTGGTGGGCGGCAAACAGGGCGGCTTCCCACACCTGGCCTTCCTGCAGCTCACCGTCGCCGGTGAGGCAAAACACCAGTTGGGGATCGCCATCGAGGCGTTTGGACAGTGCAGCGCCTATGGCCGCCGACATGCCCTGGCCCAGCGAGCCTGAGGCGATGCGGATGCCGGGCAGCCCTTCGTGGGTGGCCGGATGCCCTTGCAAGCGCGAGTTGAGTTTGCGGAAAGTTTGGAGTTCAGGCACGGGAAAATAGCCGCTGCGCGCCAGTACGCTGTACCAAACGGGTGAAATATGGCCGTTGGACAGGAAAAACAGGTCTTCGCCCTTGCCGTCCATGCGGAACGGTTTTTTGCGGTGTTTCATCACGGTGCCGTATAGCGCCACAAAAAATTCGGTGCATCCAAGGGAGCCGCCGGGGTGTCCGCTTTGCACGTTGTACACCATGCGCACAATGTCGCGCCGCACCTGGGCGCACAACATGGTCAGTTCATCAAGGTTAGCCATGCGGCAAAAATACGCCGCCAGGCAGCATAGTTTTATGTGCCGAGAGAATAATTCGTAAGGCCCACAGAGTGATTCTGCATAGATGATACCGATCTTGATGCTAAAGTGCTGAATGATACGCTCGAATACTCTCAATGATTTGTCCTAACTGCGGTTCGGAAAAATCATATTGGTAATACCTCAGAAAAACAGCAATTGCAAGGTCAGATTGGTTAATACCCGGCGAGGTTTGTCTAATGCTGTTTTCGATTCAGTTACGGGTGGTATCGATTGCCTCAAAACCCAGTTGAACGTGTTCGGACATGGTTTTGGAAGCAATGATTTCGTATTGCTTGATAGATGTGCGCTGGTGTATCGTTCATTTATAGTAGATTGTAAGTTTGTAATTATTTAGCACCCGCCTGCGGTAGCGTCCAAGGATTAATTTCACCACAAATGACACCGATTTACACAGATTATGCCTGGATTATGCGCTATTTTGGGTGAAATTTATGTTAAATCTGTGTAAATCTGAGTTATCCGTGGTAAAAATTGCTTCGCAGAAGGCGAGTGCTAAATAGTCACAAAAAAGAATACGGTCCCGCCACTTAACTTTCCAAAGCCGGTTCCACTCGAAAACCTTACAATTTTATCGAACAAACTTCCCCACCCGCCACGGCGCTCCAGGCACCTGCACCCGCAACACATAGTACCCCTCTGGCAAATCGCCCACAAAAATCGGCGCGTGACCCGTGTGGGTAGTGTCGCGCAGCAACACGCCTGCGGCGTTCCAGATTTGCAGGCGCATGTCTGCCGGTTCGGTGGCGTACCCCAGGCGGAGCCAGTCGCTGGTCGGATTGGGAAACAGTTCCAGCGGAAGCGTTTCGGGTGCAGTGGTACTGGTTACGGCACCTTGAAAAAGCCATTGATACGCGTCGGGGAACTCCCTGGCCCAGAACCACTCGCTGTGCTGGCCGTCGCCTTCTACCAGGAAATATTGTTCATCGATGTCAAAGCCGGCGGTGAGCAGGGCGCTCGCCACGGTTTGCATGTTTTGGGTGACGGAGGCCGGTTCTTGTCCACCGGCCAAGAAATACACCCGGGCGTCGCCTTCCTTGGGATGGGCGGCGGTGTGGTTGGCCGAGTTGTTGCCTGCAAACCAGAAAGCAGGCGAAAAAATGCCGGCGCGGCTGAACACGTCTTGTCGTTCTGAAAAGGCGTACATGGAAATGAGTCCGCCCATGCTGCTGCCCATGATGCCGGTACTGTGGCGTCCGGAAAGGGTGCGGTACAGCGAATCGATGTGCGGTTTGAGGGTTTCGGCGACGAACCGCACGTATGCATCGCCTTGTCCGCCACCGTACTGGGCGTTTACCCATGGCGAGTACTCGTTGAGCCGGTTGGCACCGCCGTTGTCTATGCCCACTACGATGCAGCCGTAGTCGCCCTGCGTGTGGAGCAGATTCAGCGCTTCGTCCACTTTCCATTCGCCGGAGAACGAGGTTTGGTTGTCAAACAGGTTTTGGCCGTCGTGCATGTACAGCACGGGGTATCGTTTGGCCGATGTGTCGTACCCGGGCGGCAGGTACAGCCAGATGCGGCGGGTGCGGTTGAGTTGCGGGATGTAGAAGTCGTCGTCGAGCACCGATACATTGGGTGCCGCCGTGCTGCCGCCGGTACCCCCGGTATCCTCCCAGGAGAGGATATTGAGTTGCACGGTGGTGGGTTGGCCGTTGTAGGTTAAGGTGCGGTCGGGCAGGAAGTTGCCGTTGGCGTCGCCTTCCACGCTGGACCAGGCGCCTCGGGTAAACTTGAACTTATGGGCACCCACCGTAGGCGTAAAGGTGATGCGGTATTGGCTGCCTTGTTGCGTGAGGTCGAAGGCGGCGTCGCCCGGGTTCCAGTTGTTAAACGTGCCAGCCACAAAAATGGTGGCACCGGGTGGCGTGTTGGCCGGAATGCTGTTTACCTGAAGGGTAAGCTGGCCCCAGAGAGCGGAACACCACAGCCAGGCGCCGATAAAGAAGAAAGGTATTTTTGGCATCTGGTGGTGTGGTTGGTAAGCGTTATTTTTTGCGTTTGTTGTTGTTGTTTCCGCCAATGCTGCCACCCGCGTTGCCGCCCGTGTTGCCGCCGCCGGGGCGGAAGTTGCCGTAGTTGCCCGGGCGTTTGCGGTTTTTGTTGTTGCCACCGGGTTTGTTTTGGCGGCGTTGCTGTTGGAGGCGCTGCATTTCTTTTTCGCGTTTGTTGGCGCTGAACGCGAGGGTATCCAGCGAGCTGTGGCCTTCATGGAGCACCAGTTTGCCTTCAGAGAGCAGTTCGAGGTCGTCTTTGATCACGTCGTCGCTCACGTAGTGCTCGCGGCTCCAGGTTTTGTAGGCTAATTTCATGTAGGAAGCTATGACTTCCACAAAACCTTCTTTTTTGGGGCCTTCGGGCATTTCGATGGCTTTGGCGATGAGGCGCTGCACCCCTTGTCCGTAGTGGCGGAAGCGGGTGGTGCTGTCGGGGTAGGGCATTTTTTCGGGGGCGGGGCGCACGCCTTCGTCGCGTACATTGATGCCCGAGGGTGGCGTTACGTCCAGTTCGTACCCGGCGATGGCAAAGGCGTGGTTCCAGAGGCGTTCGCGGTAATCTTCCACCCCGCGTGTATTGGGATGGAGGAGGTTCATGAGCGACACGATGGATTCCACCGTTTTCTGGCGTTTTTGGCGGTCTTCTATGCCTTTGGCGTGCTCAATCATTTCCTGAATGGCTCGGCCGTATTCCGGCAGGCGGATGTTTTCACGCTCGGTATTGTAGGATAATTCGAGTTTGTTCATGTTTGTTTTTTTTATTCAACCGTAACCGATTTGGCGAGGTTGCGCGGTTGATCTACGTTGCAGCCCCGCATGACCGCCATGTGGTATGCGAGCAATTGCAATGGTATGACAGACAGCAAGGGTGTAAACGGTTCAATGGTCTCCGGTATTTCAATGGTAAAATCAGCCAGGTCGCGGATGTGCTGGTCTGTTTCATTCACTACGGCGATGACCACGCCTTTGCGGGCCTTCACTTCCTGAATGTTGGAGGCTATTTTTTCTGAAGCGCTCTGGTTGGTGGCAATGACAAACACCGGCATGTTTTCATCGATCAACGCGATCGGGCCGTGTTTCATTTCAGCGGCCGGGTAGCCCTCGGCGTGTATGTACGAAATTTCTTTCAACTTCAATGCGCCTTCCAGGGCAACCGGGAAATTGAACCCGCGGCCCAGGTAGAGGGCATTGGTGGCGTCTTTAAACTCGCCAGCGATGTATTTCACCTGCTCGTGGCAATTTTCAAGCAGTTTTTCTACTTTTTTAGGAATGAGCGCCAACTCTTGTACCAGGCGCTGATATTCCGATTTGGAAATGGTGCCGCGTTCGTAGCCCAGCACGATGGCCATCATGGTGAGCATGGTCACTTGTCCGGTAAAGGCTTTGGTGGAAGCCACGCCAATTTCGGGGCCTACGTGGATGTACGAACCGCTGTGGGTCATGCGGGCAATGGACGAGCCTACCACATTGACAATGCCGTAAGTAATGGCGCCCTTTTTTTTGGCCATTTCGAGGGCCGCCAGGGTGTCGGCCGTTTCGCCCGATTGGGATATGGCCAGCACCACGTCCATGTCGCGCAGCACCGGATTGCGGTAGCGGAACTCCGAGGCGTATTCCACTTCCACAGGTATGCGGGCCAGGTCTTCAAACAGGTATTCGGCAATCATGGCGGCGTGCCACGAGGTGCCACAGCCCAGCAGGATCATGCGTTGGGCGCCCACCATGGCTTTCATGTGTTCTTCCATGCCGCCGAGTTTGACCCAGCCTTCGTCGGCGTTGAGTCGGCCGCGCATGCACTCGGCAATGGTGGTTGGTTGTTCAAATATTTCCTTGAGCATGAAATATTCGTACCCGCCTTTTTCCAATTGCTCTATTTCCATCTCGATTTTGACGATGGAGGGGGTGGTCACTTCGTTGCGGAGGGTTTTGATGATCATTTGACCATCGAGGGTGATGGTGGCTACTTCCTCGTCGTTGAGGTACACCACATTTTCCGTGTGTTCCACAATGGGCGTAGCGTCGGAGGCCACAATGAATTCGTCTTCGCCAATGCCAATGACCAGTGGGCTCGATTTTCGGGCAGCCACCAATTTGTCGGGGGCGTCTCGGTCCATCACCACAATGGCATAAGCGCCGTGTACCTGCGTGAGCACCTGCCGTACAGCCTCTTCGAGCGGCAGGTTTTCCTGTTGTTGTACTTCTTCGATGAAATGTACAAGTACTTCGGTATCTGTTTCGCTGGTAAAGGTGTGGCCGTGTTTTTCCAGGGCGCTTTTAATCACGGCGTAGTTTTCGATGATGCCGTTGTGGATGAGCACCACGCGGCCGTTTCCGCTGGCGTGCGGGTGGGCGTTGATGTCGTCGGGTTTGCCGTGGGTAGCCCAGCGGGTGTGTCCGATGCCAATGTTTCCGGTCAGGTTTTTGCCAGTGCAGAACTGCACGAGGTCGTCCACCTTGCCTTTTTTCTTGTACACGTTGAGCGTCCCGTTTTGCAGGGCAATGCCGGCGCTGTCGTACCCGCGGTACTCCAAGCGTTGAAGGCCTTTGATGAGGATGGGATAAGCCGGTTTAGGGCCTATGTAAGCGACGATACCACACATGAGATTTGGTTGGGGGGATAAAGGGTTAAGGTAAAAAGGTGTATTTGATGGATAATTTTGCCGGGTATAACGGGTGGTTCACGCCATACAGGATGCTGCGCATGGCAGAGCCATTTTGGGTGTACACATTGATGAACACGGTTCGCTCGTCGAGGCTGGTCGTGGCATCCACGAGCATGTCCTGAAAATGGTTGCTCATGGTCATTTTGTATTGTTTGACGGTGACGCCACCCACCAGTTCATTGTTTGGAAAGCCGCCGAAAAAACTCCGGAGCGCGCCCAGGTTGGCGGCATAGCTTACATCGCTGATGAAGGCAAATGTGGTGTCGGTGCTTTTTTTCGTGATGACGAGTTGGCTTGCAGGCGCAAGAGAAAGGAAATCGCCGCTTTGTTCGGCCACCGTGAGCAACAATTCTGCCTTGTTGATCACCACATTTTTGAGTGCATTGGCGAAAGGCACACTCATTTTGAGCTTGAGACCGGTAAGGCTTTGCAAGTACAACAGGTCATTGACCGGCTTGCCGATCAAGGCTTCCACGGGCTTGCCGCTGTAGTCGTGCTCGTATTGCACGAATTTGTTCGTGCCGCGAAAACGCATGTCGAAAGTGCGTTTGCTGGTGTCATTTTGGGTGTAATACAAGCGGATAAAGCTGAACTTGGAGTCGTTGAGGTCAAATGCCAGCATGGCGCCCGGATCAGCGGCAGATTCTGCCGTAATGCGCAAGCCCCGGACGAACGCGTAAAACGTAGAATCGTTTGCCCGCGTAGCGCTGTCCAGCTTCAGAATGTCTTCGCCCAATGCGTTGCTCAATGGCAGGCGAATGTATGTGCCTTTGGTGATGGTATCAAACAGGTTGAGCGAGGTGCGCGGCCTGGGCAGGAAGTTGTTGAGCGCGCCAATTTCTTCGCCAGCCGGAATGGCGTTCGTGGAATAGTAAGCCTTGCTGTTCTGGATCACCTCCGTCAGCCGGTTCACGTGCAACGTGTGTGGCAGAAGGGTATCGCCGTAAACGCCATTGGCGTCATATCCCAAAAACAACACAATGGAATCAAGTTCCGTATTGGAAAAGTTGGGCGACAAAGCGCTCAACTGGAACAACGTGAAGATATTGGCCTTGGAAACCCCGAAAAAAGGATCGTTCAAACGGCCGCACATAAAATAGCTGGCAATGGACGAACGGTCGGAGGTCAGAATGGAATCTTCCTTTTCCAACGTAAACTGCAAAGAGAGCGTGTCGGTAAACACCAGATTGGCTACCTGGTCTTCCAGCAAGTCGGCACCAAAGGGTGTAGGTTCGGAGCAGGCTGACCAGCAGAGGCCGATCAGCGCAAGAAAAAAAAGCAACTTGTGCGTCATAGTTAGGTATTCGGGTAATTAGGGCGACACTTCCGCCTCCATCAAATTGCGCAGAAATTCAACCACGGCTTGTGGCTGCTCTTCTTCACTTTTCCAGTACAGCACCGGCTTGTCTTCCGATACCAGCATGGCTTCAACGTCTTCCGTCAGGGATTCGCTGCCCGTAAGCACCGCATCAGCATAAAACACGGCACCTTTGTGCATAGACACGCCAGAATCCGTTCGGAAGGGGTCGAGGTGGTCTTCCGTCAGGTTGTTGATGGCTGCTTTTTGAAAGAAACGCTCGGCATTTTCGTGCTCATGCGGGGTGTCAAACAAGCCGTATACAATTTGCGACGGGCTAAACAGCGGTTCTGTTTTGTAAGCCGTGCGCAGGTAAAGGGGGATAAGGCTGGTCATCCAGCCTAAACAGATGACTACATCTGGTGCCCAGCCAAATTTTTTGACTGTTTCAATGGCACCTTTGCAGAAAAAGGCTGCACGGTCGGGGTTGTCTTCAAACGCCTGGTCGTGTTCGTCTACAAAAACCTGTTTGCGTTTGAAAAAATCTTCATTGTCTAAAAAATACACTTGAAGGCGAGAATTGGGCAAAGACGCCACTTTAATGATGAGCGGGTAATCGTCGTCGTCCACAATGATGTTCATGCCCGACAATCGGACCACTTCGTGCAGGCGGTGTCGGCGTTCGTTCACGGTACCGTATCGCGGCATCAGGATGCGCATTTCGTAGCCATTTTCCTGAAACAGCTTGGGCAATTTGGCCACTAAATTGGATATTTCTGTGCCTTCTGTATACGGATCAAGTTCTTGGGTAATGATCAACAACCGTTTGTTTTCCATGTATTAACCGTGGTAGTAATTAGTAAGCTGAACTCGTATCGTTTTGCGGC